>DATHEN010000655.1:0-4309 GCA_035318565.1 Polyangiaceae bacterium | reverse complement strand
GGAGGCAAGTCGCTCTGCTACCAGCTGCCTTCGCTGTTTCTGCCCAAGCCCGTGATCGTGGTCTCCCCGCTGCTCTCACTGATGGAAGATCAAACCGACAAGCTCGAGCGCGCCCGGGTCGCCACCGCACGCATGGATTCTACGCTGAACGCCGAAGAGAGCCGGCAAGCGTTGCGCGACGTGCGCGGCGGCCGCATGGAGATGGTGTACGTCACGCCCGAACGCCTCGAAAACCCCGAGTTCATGCGGGAGCTCGAGCGACACGGAGCCTCACTGTTCGTGGTGGATGAGGCGCACTGCGTGTCTCAGTGGGGCCATGACTTCCGTCCCGCGTACTTGTTTTTGCGCCACGCCATCGAAGCACTCGGGCGTCCTCCCGTGCTCGCGCTCACGGCGACGGCAACTCCCGCCGTGGCGGACGACATTCTGAAACAGCTAGAGACTCCCAGAGCGCGAGTGGTGCGCACGCCTACGCACCGCAAGAACATTCGTCTCGAAGTGCGTCGCACTCCCAGCGAAGACACCAAACGCGAGCAACTCACCGAGCTCCTGAATACCGAAAGCGGCACCGTCATCGTTTACGTGTCCACGGTGAAACAAGCCGACGAACTGTGGCGCAGTCTCATCGAGCGCGAGCTGCCCGCGGGCCGCTACCACGGCGATCTGAACGATACCGCACGCGAGACGATGCAGGCGGCTTTCATGAACGAGCAGTGCCGCATCATGGTCGCCACCAAAGCCTTCGGCATGGGCATCGACAAGCCGAACGTGCGGCTCATCGTCCACTACAACTTCCCCGACTCACTCGAAAGCTACTACCAGGAAGCAGGCCGCGGCGGGCGAGACGGAAAACCCGCGCGCGCGGTGCTCCTGTATCGCATCGAGGACAAACGCACGCAGCTCTACTTCCTGCGCGGCCGCTACCCGCGCGCGGAAGACATCACACGCGTATTGGACACACTATCCGCGCGCGGCGAGGTTCCCGTACCCCTCAAAGAGCTCGCCTTGCTCACGGAAATCGGCGCGCGAAAGCTTCGCGTCGTGCTTTCGAGCCTTGAGCAGGCCAAGCTCGTGCGGCGCAAGACCGATGGTTGGCAGTTCGTTCAGAACTTCGCCCATCAGGCCGCACGCGACGTGTTCCTGGCCACATATCCCGAGCGCAAAAAGAACGACCGAAAGCGGCTCGACCAAATCATGGGTTACGGCCAAACGGCGCGCTGCCGAACGCAGTACCTGCTCAGCTATTTCGGAGAGCCGGCGGGTGAAACGTGCACTGAATGCGACAATTGCATCCGGGGTGAGCTCGCGCCGTGAAACCGTCATCGCGAAGCACGCCGGCAACCGCAACGACTACTCCACGGTGAAAGCGGCTCGAGGCGACGGCGCTCACTTTGCCGGCGGCGCCGTGCGTGGCGTGGACGTTCAGCTCATCGGTGTAGCGGCGCATGTGATTGTCGTTATGAACCAGGCTCGCGCATCGCGCTCGCGCCGTGCCTGATCGAACGTCGTCGCTTACGTGACGTCGAGCTCGGGCTTGCCCCGGTTCTGCTTCATCCACTCGTAGGTTTTCGCGAGCCCCTGATCGAAGCTCGTCGTCGCTGAGAAGCCGAAACGCTCCTGCGCGCGCGTGACATCGAGCTTGCGGCGCGGCTGCCCGTTGGGCTTCGTGGTGTCCCAAACCACTCGTCCCTCGAAGCCCGTGAGCAATCCGATCTTGGCAGCCAAGTCACGCATGGCGATTTCCTCGGACGAGCCCAGATTCACCGGCTCGCTCGAGTCATAACGCTGAGCTGCGAGCACAATCGCGCGCGCACAATCCTCCACGTAGAAGAATTCGCGCGTAGGGGAGCCATCACCCCACAAGGTTACGGTCGGCTGCCGTGCGAGCTTCGCTTCCTCGAACTTACGCAGCATCGCTGGGATTACGTGGCTACTCTGCAGATCGAAGTTGTCGCCGGGCCCATACAGGTTCACCGGATATAGAACGACGGAGTTGAAACCAAATTGCTCGCGGTAACCCGCGGACTGGACAGTCAATACCTTCTTCGCGATACCGTAAGGCGCATTGGTTTCCTCGGGATAGCCGTCCCAAAGGCTCTCCTCACGAAATGGGATGGGTGCAAACTTCGGGTACGCGCACACGGTGCCGACGCCCACGAATTTCGCGACACG
Organism: Polyangiaceae bacterium; assembly: GCA_035318565.1. Lineage (GTDB taxonomy): Bacteria > Myxococcota_A > Polyangia > Polyangiales > Polyangiaceae > DATDJP01. The sequence goes on along the minus strand of DATHEN010000655.1, from coordinate 2,137 downwards.
AGCTTCACTCGCCTCGTGCAAGAGCTGTATTCCCATCATCGCGTTCTGGTAGAAAAAGCTTCCCGGGTTCTCGCGGTTAGCTCCGATCCCGCCGACGCGCGCTGCCAAGTGGACGATCAGATCGGGTCTCTGATCGCGAATTAGCCGCCGTACCTGCTCCCCATCGATCAGATTGTATTCGCTCGACCGCGGGACGAAGATTTCGCGAGCGCCGCTTTTTCGTAGCTGCTCCACTACGAAGCGCCCCAAAAATCCCGAGCCGCCAGTCACGACCGTGCGTGCCCCTGCCAAATCGAGCTGTGGCCCCTGCTGCCAGCCGGCGTGCGACATCGACGAATGGCTAGCAGGTGTCGTGCTGCGTGACAATTGGCAAGGCGGAGTCCCGACGGGAACCGCCCGGCGCCACTGGACGTGTCCTCGAACCATGTGGTGAAGCGGTTACAAAGTATCTCCTGACGAAGCAGGAGCTGACGAACCGCAAGCAGTGCGCAGCTCGGCGAACGATGAGCCGACGTCACGGAGACGCGCACCGGCGACGCTGGCTTTCGAGCGCCGATTCGCACGGCGCGCGGTGAGTGCTCGAGAGCAATGGCGGGCACTCGAAGACGAGCACGTAAGCGCTCGAGGAAGCGGCGGATGGCACCGAGAGAACTGCGCTCACGGATGCGCGGGACGAGCGCAGCCGGCGCGACCGGGCGCGTCAAAGGCCGCGTCGCGCTGCCGGCGCTGAAATTCGCCCACCAGTTCTATCCGAGCTGGAGAATTTCTGCAGTTTCCGAGCGTTCCGGGCGCCTCGACCGGCGGCGGCGCTTGACACTTCCGCTGCTGGTAAGCGACGGTTCGGGCCTATGCCGATTGCACTTATCACGGGCGTCACCGGTCAGGACGGCTCGTATCTGGCTGAGCTGCTCCTCGAGAAGGGGTACCAGGTGCACGGGCTCGTCCGCCGCTCGTCGAGCTTCAACACCTGGCGCATCGACCACATCCCCAGGAACGATCGTTTCGCGTTGCACTATGCGGACCTGAATGACGTCGCGAGCTTGCGCAACACGATCCAGCGCGTGCAGCCGGACGAAGTGTACAACCTGGCCGCGCAAAGCCATGTGCGCGTCAGCTTCGATATGCCCGAATACACGGCTCAGGCGACGGGCATCGGCTGTTTGCGTCTTTTGGAAGAGCTCCGAGGCACGGGACGAACGGATATCCGCTTTTATCAAGCGTCTTCATCCGAGCTTTACGGCAAGGTGGTGGAAACACCACAGAGCGAGCGCACTCCGTTTTACCCGCGCAGCCCCTACGCCTGCGCCAAGGCGTTCGCCGCGTACATCACGCAGAACTATCGGGAAGCGTACGGCATGTTTGCCGTCAACGGCATTCTCTTCAACCACGAGTCTCCTCGCCGCGGCGAGAATTTCGTGACGCGCAAGATCACGCGGGCTGCGGCGCGTATCAAGGTGGGCCTTCAGCAAACACTCACTCTGGGGAACCTCGACGCGAAACGCGATTGGGGCTACGCCAAGGACTATGTCGAGGGGATGTGGCTCATGCTGCAAGCCGACAAGCCCGACGACTACGTCCTCGGTACCGGTGAGTGCCATAGTGTCCGCGAGTTCCTCGACGAGGCGTTCGGATATCTGGATCTCGAGTGGAAGGATCTGGTTCGGCAGGATCCACGCCATTTGCGACCCAGCGAAGTCGACCTGCTCCTGGCTGACCCGAGCAAAGCCAAACGCGAGCTCAAGTGGCAGCCGAAGGTGACGTTCAAGGAGCTGGTACGGCTGATGATCGACAGCGACCTGGAGCTCGCTCGCGAAGAGAAGCGAATCGGCCGCACGCTGCCGTTCACCTGAACGGTGGTGAACTCCCTCGACACCGCCCTCTGCACGAGGCCGGTGCGGGCGGCCTGAAGGTCGTCGAGCCGTGCCGATGTTCGCGAGCCCGCGTCTACTTCGCCTGACTCTGGATGTACGCGACGATGGCGTCCTTCTGGCTCTCCGAGAGGATGTCTGCAAACGACTGCATGCTCGGAATGTACCCCTTGACGAGTTTTGCGGTCGGGTCGGCGAGCGATTCACGAATGTACGCCTCGTCGGCGACCACAGTCGTGCCGTCCGCGAGGGTCCGCTTGCTCCCGAAG
>DATHEN010000654.1:0-4160 GCA_035318565.1 Polyangiaceae bacterium | reverse complement strand
GACGGTGCGCGTGAGCTCCGAGGTCGGCATAGGCACCGACTTCCATCTCTCGCTGCCCGTCACGCGTTCCGTGTTGCGCGCGGTAGTCGCCGAGGTGATGGGAGAGCCGTACGCATTCCCGCTGCTCAGTATCGAACGTGTGCTGCGCGTGCCCGCCGCCAGTGTGCGCAGCGTGGGGAGCCTGCAGTACGTGGTGATCGACGAGCAGAACGTCGCGCTCGTGAGCGCGCGGCAAGCGCTGGGTTTCGGCAGTGACGCGACCGCCGTGGACGAGCTCTGCATCGTGGTGATCGCCGACCGCTCCTCGCGCTACGCGCTCATCGTCGACAAGTTCTTGGGCGAGCACGATCTCGTGGTGAGACCTCTCGATGCGCGCCTCGGCAAGGTGCAAGACGTCGCCGCCGCAGCCATCTTGATGGACGGTTCGCCGGCGTTGATCCTGGACGTGGATGACCTGGTCCACTCCATCGAGAAGCTCGCGCACGCCGGTCGCATCGATCAGCTGTCGACCGCAGGAGCGGCGCTGCCCGCGCGCGCGAAAAAGCGCATCCTCGTCGTCGATGACTCGATCACGGTGCGTGAAGCCGAGCGGCAGCTCCTGGCCAACCGCGGCTACGAGGTGGACGTGGCCGTGGACGGCATAGACGGCTGGAACTCCGTGCGCAAAACTCGCTACGATCTCGTGATCAGCGACATCGACATGCCGCGTATGAACGGTATCGAGCTAGTCAGGACCATCAAGCAGGACGCGGCGCTGAACGCAATTCCGGTCGTGATCGTCTCCTACAAGGACCGCAATGAGGACCGCATGCGCGGCCTCGACGCCGGCGCGAACTACTACTTGACGAAGAGCAGTTTTCACGACGAAACTCTGGTACAGGCCGTCGAGGATCTGATCGGAGGGGCGGAGCGGTGAAAGTCGCAGTCGTCGTGCCGCAGCTGTCCGTACAGCAAATGCTGACGCGCGCGCTCGAGGGCGACGAGTACGAGGTGGACTGGACTGCAACGACCGGGCTCGAGGCCCTGCACCAGTTCGAGACGCGTGACGCGGACGTGCTCTTGGTCAGCGTGTCTTTGCACGACATGACGGCAGCGGAGCTCACCCGGCGCTTGCTAGCCAAGCGCTCGTGCGGAGTCATCGTGCTCGCTCACGACACATCGGAAGGCGTGTCCAAGGTCTACGATGCGATGGCTGCGGGTGCGCTGGACGTCCTGCGCGTACAGGCCGTCAACGGCCGCGTTTCCGCAGAGGCCGTGCTCGCGAAGCTCCGCACTGCCAGCCGCCTGCTCGGGCACTCCTCGGGCAAGATGCGCTCGATTCAGGCCGGTACTCTGCTCGCGCAGTCGCTCGGACGGCCCCCGTCATTGATTGCCATTGGCGCGTCCACAGGAGGGCCTCAAGCCCTGCTCACCGTGCTCTCGGGGTTGCCTCGCAATGTTGCGGCGTCGATCGTGATCGTGCAGCATGTGGACAGCGAATTCTCGGAAGGGCTCGCGACTTGGCTGCAAGAGGGCAGCGGTATTCGCGTGGAGCTGGCGCGGCCAGGCTGTGCCCCGAAACCCGGCACCGCGTTCCTTGCCGCAACCAAGGATCATCTGATCATGACGTCCGGCGGCAGCTTTCGATACACGCCCGAGCCGCGCGCGCTCAACTACCGTCCGTCGGTAGACGTGCTGTTCGCCAGCCTGGCGCAACACTGGCGCACCCCCGGCGCTGCGGTGCTGCTCACCGGCATGGGCCGGGACGGCGCCGAGGGGCTTCACAAGCTGCGCAAGGGCGGCTGGCATACCATCGCTCAAGAAGAATCGAGCTGCGTGGTGTACGGCATGCCGAAAGCCGCCGTTCAACTGGGTGCCGCGAGCAAGGTGCTGGCACCGGGCGCGATCGCCGCCGAGCTCGCGGCATTCGTTGCCAAGCGGCAGGCTGCGTTACCCTGAGGGCTCGATGACGATCAGGCGCGCAGGGCGGCCATTACCGATGCGTGCTCGAGATCGATGATCTGCCCATACGTATCGCGTGCTTTATCGACGCTGCGCTTCGCGGAATCTGCGGCGGATTGCTCGGATTCGGCTTGGCGTGCTGCGGCCTCCGCGCGCGCTGCGGCTTCGCGGCTGTCCGCTTCGTCCATTTTGGCGGCTTCGCCGAAACCGCGCTCCATGATGGCGCCGCCTTGTGCAAGCGTGCCGCCGAATTGGCCGAATTGCCCGGCTTTGCCGTTGTGAGCCTCGAGCTTCGCCAGGCCCAGCTTCCCCGCTGCATCGGGCGACGTCTTCATGGCTATCCCAGCACCGAGCTGGGCAGCCCCGCCCAAGCTCGTCATGGCCCCGCCGAGTGCTGCTCCCCATTTTCCCTTGCTCGCCGCAGAGCGCAGGTCTTCGGCCTCCTTCAAACCCTGGCGTAGCGCGGTAGCTGCCTCGTGACGCGCCGCTTGACGGTGTTCGCGTTCGAGCTGGGTCCCGAGCTCTTCGATACTGTGCAGAAGCTCGGCGGGCAAGCCGCCGCCTGTACCTGTGACGATCATGATCGGACTCCTAGAGTGACGAGGGTGAGGTTACTTTCGCCCTGCTGTTCTTGCGCTTTCGTCAAGGCTTTCAGGGCGCGGTTGAACGACGCTTCGGCGTCCTTGAGCTGCTCGATGAAGTCGTTCATCTCGCGCATCAACGACGTGCTCACGGCTTTGTGCTTCTTTTCTTCGGCGCGCGCTTCGAGCTCGCGCGCCGCCTGCAAACCGACTCGGTACTGCGCGTAACCGGACGCGGCACCGGCGCTTCCTGCCACGATGGTTCCGGCTTTCGCAAAACCGCGGAACACCGATGTGGCGGCGCTTGCGCCGTTGCCCGCTGCTTTGCCACAGCCGGCGGCGAGCTGGACCCCGCCGACCGCGCAGCCTGCCAAGCCGAGCCCGGCGCCGGCGTAAAACATGCCTTTTTCGAGCGCTTCGCTGCCGACGGCTTCGCCCACGGGCTTTGCCGAGAGCGAGAGCAGCGTTCCGGCGAGGCCGAGCACGAGCGGCGCCGACATCCCGCCGGAAGCCGCCAAGCTGGCTGCGGCTGCCACGACACCCGCAACTTGGGCGACGGTGGTGAGCTTGCTCAGGATGCCGCCCCAGCCGGCTTTCTTTTCCGCTTCCTCGCGCGCTTTCTTGATGGCCTCTCTCATCTCCTGACGCGCGCTCTCGGCCGCGGTGCGCTTCTGTGTGACTGAAGCTTCTGCCAAGTCGCGTCGTGCATCGCGCGCGTAGACCTGCAGTGCGAAGAGCAGATCCATGTTCGACGATGCGGCGCTCAGCAGACCTGGATTCAGCGCGTTGGGCGGCACGTCCTCGCGTCGCGAGAGCGCGGCTGAGGATGGCGGGGGTCGCGAGACCTCAATCCGTTGTGGGAACCCCGCGGAACGACCGGCTGCGAGGGTGATCATGCTGCGACCTCTTCGATCTGATCCGCGAGGCAGCGCAGGCTGTCCGCTACTGCTTCTTGACCGAGCTCCTCGTGGCACTGTGCCAGTGCGAGCCACACGCCCTTGTCCGTGGGACTCAGAAACGAGAGCAGCTGCAGGATCGCAATGGCTTCGTCGATGGCTCCTGCACCGTAACGTTGCACGGCGACGTTGAAGATGGCTCCGATTGCGTCTCTGTCGAGTGCTGCGCGCTGTTGGGTCATGGGGTTCACACGCGGATGTTGCCGATCACGGCTTTGTTGTTCTCGTGCAGCACGTTCAGCATGTTGGATGCAAACTGGGTGATCTGGTTGCGCTGCTGCATGAGGGTCTGCAGCTTCATCATGGTGAGCTCGTTGTCCGAGTTGAGCGATTCGAGTGAACGTTTGAGTTGATCCATGACCTCGTTCCACTCTTTCGGGCTAAGGCCCTGATTTTGATCTTTGTGATCCGTCGCGGTGGTTCGAAAGTTCTCTCCCGAAACCGGATCCGTGTAGGGGCCGTAGCTGCGTAACAGCTGCTCGTAGGCGCCCTGGATGGCTGGATCGTCGTCCTTGTACTTCGCCAACACCGCCATGGTTTCGGCGTACTTGCCGTCCGGAAACGTGCCGTCTCTTCCGCGCGTGCTGACGCTGCGCGCCTCGGCCAGGGCGGTCATGACATCGTCCGCTTTGGCTCGTTTTGCGTCCACGTCCTGCTTGTAGTCGTCGAGCTGCGCTCCGAT
>DATHEN010000653.1:0-6001 GCA_035318565.1 Polyangiaceae bacterium | reverse complement strand
CGATCTCGCCATTCGGTTCGCACAGCAACGCCTCAAGGACTCGTCGCTGATCGCTGTGCCCGTGTCTTCTTTGTCGTTTCAGGTGTTCGCGTCCGCACGTTACCTGGCGCGACACGAGCCGCCGCGTGCACCGAGTGAGCTGGGCAGTCACGCCTGGGTAGCTCGCCGCGGTGAACCGGTCTTGATGCTGAGCAATGGAAGCGCGAGCGCACGGGTCAAGCCGCGCGCGCGTCTGATCTGTGATGACATGTTCTTTCTGCGCGCGAGCCTGGTCGCGAGCGCGGGCATCGGACTGTTGCCCGCTTACGTGGCAGAGGCCGACGTCAAGAGAGGGACGTTGATGCGCGTCCTGCCTCGCTGGACCGTACCCTCGGGGCGCATGTGGATCGTGCATGCCAGTGCGCCGAAGCTGCCGGCAAAGGTGGCAGCGTTTCGCGATTTCTTGGTCGAGACCCTGAGGGCGCACCCACTCGCTTGACGCCTAAGGCGCCGCGACGAGCTGCTCCGCTTTGCGAATCCCCGTCACCAGGCTGTCGCTGAAGACGAGCCCGGGGTGTTTGTGCTCGAGCCTGGCTTTGTCGAAGACGCTGCGCGGGTTTGGCAGCGGGCCCGCGATGACGACCTGCTTTTTCCGGCGCATCAGCCCGGCGATGGCGTTGTCGAGAGCGACCAAGCCGGTGCCGTCGATCACCGGGACCTTGCCGAGGTGCAGGATCATCACCCTGTAGCCGTCACTGCTCGCGCTGTGGATCGCCTCCATGGCTTTCTGAGCAGCACCGAAGAAGAGCGGCCCGTTGATTTCGTAGAGGGCCACGCCGCTCGGAAGCGCGAGCTCCGGGGATTCGCCGCTGTTGTCCAGCGGAGTTCGGCCCTCGGTCAGCTCGGCCATGCGCTTCATGAAGAGCATCGCGGCGAGCACTACACCGACGGACACCGCGATCACCATGTCGAACAGCACGGTCAACGCAAAACAAGTGAGCAGCACGAAGACGTCGCTCTTGGGCGCGACCTTCACGACACCGATGAAGCCGTGCATATCGGACATGTTCCACGCCACCAGCAGCAGCAATGCGGCCAGCGCGGCCATCGGCACGTAGGCCACGAGCGGGGCGAGTACGAGGATCGACAAAAGCACCACGACCGAGTGCGTGACGGCCGAAAGCGGCGAGCGCGCGCCGGCGCGGATGTTCGTTGCGGTGCGGGCGAGCGCTCCGGTCGCGGCAATACCGCCGAAGATCGGCGCCAGGATGTTGCCGATGCCCAAGCCCACCAGCTCCGCGTCCGGATCGTGTCTCGTGCCCGTCATGCCGTCGGCGATCACCGCGGAAAGCAGGGATTCGATCGCGCCCAACATGGCGATCGCGAACGCCGCCGGCAAGAGCTCGCGCACGAGCGCAATCGAAAACCCGCTGCCCCAGGGCAACGACGGCGTCGGCAGGAGCGGCGGAATACCGGAAACGATCACGCCGTCGATGGTGGTTTGAAAACGACTGCCAATCGTGGGCACCGAGAAGCCGGGCCACGCGCGCTGAAGCAGGAAGCAAACCACCGAGACCAGCGTGATGGCGATGAGCGGTGCCGGGACTCGCCGGACGACGCGCGGAATCGAGAGCAGCAATGCGAGCGTCAGCGCGGCAACGGCCAGAGCGGCGCCGTTCGTGGATCCCCGCGCAGACCAGAGCGCTGCGAGCTTCTCGCTATAGTGCGCCGGCAACGGCCCGAGCGAAAGGCCGAGCACGTCCTTGATCTGCAGGGTGGCGATGACGGTGGCGATGCCCGTCGTGAAGCCTGTCGTCACGGGATGCGGAATGAACTGGATCAGCTTGCCGAGTCGCGCGAGTCCCATGCCGAGCAGCAGGATGCCGGCGAGAAAGCCAGCGGTTAGCAGACCACTGAGCCCATACTGACTGACGATCGGCGCCAGAATGACGATGAACGCCGCCGTCGGGCCCGTGACCTGGAACTTGCATCCGCCGAGCAAAGCCACGACGGCACCCGCGACGACCGCCGTGTAGAGGCCGTGTTGCGGCGGCACACCCACTCCGATTGCGAGCGCCATGGAGAGCGGCAGCGCGACCACGCCCACGACCACTCCCGCCATCAGATCGGCCCGAAGCTCGTTCGCTCCGTACCCTTTGGCAAAGGCACGCCGCAGCGCCGAGCCGATCGGCAACGAGCGCGCTGCCCCGAGGTTGAAAGGAATCCACTTCAACGGCTAGCGCGGGCTCCTCGAGCGCAATTGGTACCCGGCTAGCGGACGCTGTCCACCCCGCGCTTTCAACCGCGCGAACCCAACCAGCTTCAGGTGCCGCGTTGACAGCCGATCCGCGACTACAGCTCAGGCATTCACGCTTGCGGGCGGCTCTTTCGGACGCGGATCGTCAATCTTGGGGGGAGGTTCACCCGGTACGGGCTCGGGTAAGGGGTCGCGCGCGGGTGGCCGCTCGGCAGGCGGATCCTCCACAGGACCTTTGCGCTGCGGAGGATCCCTCGTTGGTGGCTCCTGGTCAGGATTTTCGACCGGAGCGCCTGGCGGCACGGGCTCGGACATCCTCTCCTCGGTAAACGACGGCGGCACTCCGTTCACGAGCTGCCAATAACCGGCGGCGGTCCTCCGGGCATGGGCTGATCTGGCCCTGGGCTCGGCGGGCCAGGCGGCTGCGGCGGAGACGGCGGGGTGGGCTCTCGCGGCGCTGGATTCGGCTCGGGTGGTTGCACCGGCTCCGGTACTTCGACCGGGCCCTCGGGAGGCTTGATGACCATCGAACGAATGTGGTCCGGGGACCTTGCGTGTCCAGGGTCGTGACGCAACAAACACGAACTATGTCGGTCACACCGTGGCCGCCCCCCACGAAGAGTGAGGCGCCAGCGCACATGCGGCATTTTCGACGACGACGCGCCCGCGAGGCGAAGTGCGAAAATGTTTCCGACAGAAATGCGGTGACTCCCTTCTGACCTCGTTGGGCCACACGCGGAGTGTTTGCCGTCACCGGTTGCTTTCGCGATGCGCTTGCCGAGCGCGCGCATCGTGACGCTTCTGTCTTTTGCGTGGCCTGCGAAACGCCTGCAGTCAGCCGGGTTTGTTGCGCGCTGCGTGCGCATTTCGTCGTAGACTTGCCACACATTCGTAACAGGCGCCGCGTCTCGGGACGCGAGCGCCGTCGGCTGCGCTTCAGCGGCCAAATCCGCACCACTGGAAGTTGTGATGACCCTTCCTTCCAATCTGCGGCGAGTGAGCCGCGGACTGCTGACTCTCCTGGGAATATCGAGCAGCGCTTTGTTCGTCGCGCTCGGCGTCGGCATGCTGGACGGAGCACTGGCCTGGTTTCGAAGCGGCACGACGGACGAAACATTGACGGGCATGGCCGTGTGCGGCGCGGCGCTCATCGGCGCGCTGGCGTTGCCGATCGCTCTTGGCGAGTGGCTCTTGCTCGGGCTCGGGCGACTGGGCGCGCGCGGGCCGATCGCGCGTAAGTATCGCCGCGCGCGCGCGTGGGTTCGCCTGGCGTCGTCGCGCGCACCGCACATAGGGCGGCTCGCGGTGGTCCGAACCCACGCGGCGCTACTGTCCACGTTGCTCGTTCTTGCCGGTTTCTGCGCCGGATATTGGCTCTTTGCAGAACGTGTTCTACGCGTGCAGGTCGAGCACATCAAGCTCGGTTTGCTGGTCGGCTCGGGTCTACTGGCGCTCGTCGTTGCGCCGCTGCTCGTGCTCGCGCTGAGCGCACTCTTCCGGCCGGTGTTCGCGCGCATCGACGAATGGGTACGGCTTCCTTTGCCACCTTGGCGCGGCTCGCGGTCGATACTGTTCGTCTGGTTGCCGCTGCTTTTCGCGGTGGTCGTCGTGTACGCCTTTGCGCAAGCGTTTCTCGGCATCCTGCGCTGGCCGCTGCTCTTCGCTGGATTCGTCGCACTGCAGGCGATCGTCCTGGCCAGTGCTCGCGTGCTGCGCTCGTTTCGCAGAAGGCGCACTACTCGTTCCGGCAGGGTCTCCCACACGGCGTCGGCGGTCCTGCTGTTCGCGTCGCTCGGCGCGTTCATTTGGATAGGCACGAGGCTCGGCCCCACGTCTCCGGCAATCCGAGCCTTACCGCACGGGGTCGTGCTCCCGAGCGCCATCGAATGGGCACGGCAGATCACCGACTTCGATCGCGACGGCGCCTCGCGCTTGTTCGGTGGTTTGGATTGTGCCGGAGGCGATCCGAAGCGAAATCCGGACGCGCTCGAAATCCCCGACAACGGCATCGACGAAGACTGCGACGGCAGGGATGCCGTCAGCGCAGGCGTCGATGTGGCACCACCCCCCAAGCTCGAAGTTTTCTCCGGCCGCTTGAACCCCTCGGCGGTGCGTCGCTACAACATCGTTTGGGCCGTCATCGATGCCGTGCGTGCCGACCACACGTCCCTGCTCGGTTACAAGCGCCGCACGACTCCCTATATGGAGCTCATCGAGAAGGAGGCGCTGACGTTCTCGCACGCCTACTCGCAGTCTTCTTCGACGTTGTTTTCACTCCCGAGCACCTTCACCGGCACGAACCCAACGAACCTCACCTGGCGCCCCGCCCCGGAAACCGAGCATCTGCCGGACTGGCACGAGCCCGACCTCTTGCAGTTGGCCGACGAGCACGAAACGGCCGCGGAGTTGTTCGGCAGCGCGGGCTACCGCACTGCGATCAACATGAGCACCTACATGGTGCGAAGTCACCCTGGTCTGAAGCAGGGTTACGAGCGTGTTCTCGACCTTTGGATCGCGGAGAACTTGAAATGGGGTGTGCGCAGCTCGCCGGTGGCCACCACACAGGCCATCCAGCTCATGGAAGAATTCCGGCGGGATCCGAAGCGACCCGACAGCCCCTTCTTCCTGACCGTCTACTACGAGGATCCGCACGGGCCCTATGGCGGCCACGACGAGGGCTATCCAGAGTTCGGCCGCACCCAGATGGACTATTACGACTGGGAAATCGCCTTCGCCGATCGTCACGTAGGCTTCTTGTACGAGTACCTGCGGCATACGCCCGAGCTCTGGGACAACACGATTTTCATCGTCACCTCCGATCATGGCGAGGAGTTCAACGAGCACGGACACGAGTGGCATTCGAAGACCTGTCACATCGAAAGCGTGCATGTCCCGCTGCTGGTCCGCGTTCCCGGCGTACCCGCGCAACGCATCGACACGCCGGTGGCGCTCGTGGACATCCTACCTACTCTCGTCGAGCTGACGGGCGTGCGCCGTCCCAACAATCGAGTGGATGGACAAAGTCTACTCGTACCTGCGCTCGCCCCGCAGCTCGTCAAGAAGGCGCGCCCGATATTCTGCGCCGTCGGCAGCCAGCGCAAGGGCCTGGTCCCGTTCTACTTCAGCAGCATCCGCGTGCGGAATAGCACCCTCACGTACAAGCTACCGTTCGGGCGGCTCGGCCTGTATGACGTCTATCGAGATCCGGGCGAGCAGCGCGACATCTTCAACGCGCAGAGCTGGACATCCACCGTCAAAACCCTACGCGCATGGCTCAGCCAGGAAAATGCAGGGAACCTGCCGGAAGCGACGGGCTTTGCCGAAGGTGATGGTTGAAGCGCGCGCGTGCGCATGTCTGTCCCTGTTCCTCTACTCCGCCGCGAGCGCAGCGGATCCCGAAGCCGCGACCAGGCCCTCTCTGCCCCAAGCGGGGATCGATTTACTGACGTTTCATCGCACGAACTACTTCATCAGTGGATTCTCGGAGCAAACTCAGGTCAAATTTCAGTTCAGCTTCAAGTACGACCTCTGGCCGAACCGCACCGGCCACGCCGTTTACTTTGCGTACACTCAGAAATCGCTGTGGGACTTGTGGAGCTTCTCGCGCAGCTCGCCGTTCCGCGAGAGCAACTACAATCCCGAGCTCGTGTACACCTATCGACACGCAGCGGCCGCTGCAACAGAGCCGCGCTGCACGCTGGTCGCGGAGCAGGCCGGCTTCGATCATGAGTCGAATGGCGAAGCCGGCAGCCAGTCAAGATCCTG
>DATHEN010000652.1:0-3709 GCA_035318565.1 Polyangiaceae bacterium | reverse complement strand
TACGACCACGAACGCGCGCCTTCAGACGTTCCCGATCCGGAGGGAGCAGCAGGCGCTAACACCGGCAAAGCCAGCTTGCTGAACCTCGCCGTAGCTCCCATGGCGGAGTCACCACGCGCTTCGCCGACTTCGCGTTCGGCCTCGGCGCCTACGTGCCATTCGGCGGAACCACTTCGTGGGATGAAAACGAAGACTTCGCAAATGATCCCGGATACGCTCTGGGTCGGCGCGTCGTATCAGGCGCGCCCCAATATTTCCGGCGGTATGACCCTGGAAGGCACGCTGCGCAATTACTTTGCGGGCTCGCCCGCCGAGGACGACATCGACGTCGAACAAGATCTGCCGGACATCTACCGTTTGGGAGTGCGCTATCGGCCTAGAGAAGATCTCGAGCTACGCCTGTTCGGCGATGTCACGCGCTGGAGCTCCCTCGAACGGCAGTGCGTCGTGGAGCGCGGCAAACCCTGTGAGCTCAATCCGGACGGGTCCGCACCGGACGGCAGCGGCGTCATCCAGAATTTTCCACGCGACTGGCACGATGCCTTCGGCGTGCGCGCCGGCGCGAGCCATTGGTTCAGCCGTCGCCTCGAAGGCTTCGCGGGTCTCGGCTTCGATTCGAGCGCAATACCCGACGAGACTCTGGAACCCACCTTCATGGACGCGAACAAGATCACGGGTACGCTCGGAGCGAGCTACGAGCTAGTGAAGAACCTTCACATCGCAGCATCCTACCTGCAGGTCTTCTATTTGCCGCGAGACACCAACGGCAAGAGCGAGAACGACGCCTTCGAGCGTCCCTCGCGCTCACCGAACTCCGGCGCCGATTACCGCCAATGGCTCGGCGCGCTGAACGTGAACGTGGACGTCGCATTCGACGGTCCCTGAGATTTCAGCAACGGAAAGCCGCGCTCGGGAGGCTGATTGGGGCTCCGGTTCAGCCCGGCGGGGGAATGCGCTAAGAACGCCGGCATGGCACAACAGACCTCGGAGCAACTGCTGGCGCGGGCGGAACGCCTGCTCCCGGGCGGCGTGAACAGCCCGGTGCGCGCGTTTCGCGCGGTGGGCGGGCACCCGCTGTTCATCGAGCGCGCACGGGGTTCCAAAATCGTCGAAGTGGGCGGGCGCGAGTACATCGACTACGTGGGCTCCTGGGGACCGGCGCTGCTCGGGCACGCGCATCCCGGCGTGGTGCGCGCGGTCCAAGACGCGGCGACGCGCGGCCTGTCGTTCGGTGCGCCCACGGAGCTGGAAGTGATTTTCGCGGAGAAGATCCGCGAGCTCTATCCCAGCATGCAGATGCTGCGCTGTGTTTCGAGTGGCACCGAAGCCACGCTCAGCGCGCTGCGGGTCGCGCGCGGCTTCACGGGCCGTGACGTGATCGTCAAATTCGATGGCGGCTATCATGGCCACTCGGACGCGCTGCTCGTCAAAGCGGGCAGCGGCGCCGCCACCTTCGGCAATCCCGATTCCGCCGGCGTGCCGCAAGCCGTCGTCTCCAATACTGCAACGCTCGCTTACAACGATCGCGCGGCGCTGGCCGCGCTGTTTGCCAGCCAGGGCTCGAGGATCGCGGCCGTGATCGTGGAGCCCGTGGCCGGAAACATGGGCTGCGTTCCGCCGGCGGAAGGCTTCCTGGAAACCCTGATCGAGCTCTGCGAGCAGCACGGCGCAGTGAGCATTTTCGACGAGGTGATGGCTGGCTCGCGCCTGGCGCCCGGCGGAGCTCAAGAACGCTTCGGTTTGACTCCAGCCATGACGTGCCTCGGTAAAGTGGTGGGCGGAGGCATGCCGCTGGCCGTGTACGGCGGGCGCGCCGAAATTATGCAAAAAGTCGCGCCGATTGGGCCGGTGTACCAGGCGGGCACCTTGAGCGGCAACCCGATCGCGGTCACGGCAGGCCTCGCCACGCTCGCGGAGCTCGGGCCCGCAATCTATTCGAAACTCGAGAGCCTGGGCGCGCGCCTCGAGCAGGGTCTGCTCGGCGCTTTGCGAGATCGCAAAGTGGAAGGCTGCGTTCAGCGCGTCGGCTCGATGCTCACTGTCTTCTTCCACCCCGGACCAGTGCAGAACTGGCAAGAGGCGGCGCGCTCGGACACGGCGCGCTTCGGCGCCTGGCATCGCGGCTTGATCGAACGCGGCGTGTACTGGCCGCCGTCTCAATTCGAGGCCGCCTTCATCTCCGCTGCACACAGTGAATCGGACATAGACGCCACGATCGAAGCAGCCCGCCACGCTCTCGAAACCTGAACTCCGATGTTCCTGCCGAGAATTTGCCCGCGCGTCAGCGCCGCTGCTAGCGCCATGGAGCATTCACTCGGAGGAACGATCATGCCCAAGCAAACTACCGCCCGAAGGACCGCTGCTCCACGCAAGCCGCGCACGAACGTCGTCTTGCTGAGATCCGCTGCATCTCCCTCACACGCCGAGATCGCGCGCCGAGCCTTCGAGCTCTATCTCGCGCGCGGCGGTACTCATGGCGCCGACCTGAACGACTGGCTGCGAGCCGAGCACGAGCTCGCTCAGCATCCCTGAACCGCGTCGCGGGGCCGGATTCGTTCGCCGCGAGCCCGGCCTCTACGAGCTAAGCTCGCTGGTCCAAGAACGTCCGCAAGCGAGCGCGCTCGGCATCGCTCAATATCTCGCCGAGCCAGCTCTCCATCTCGAACGGATTGGTGAAGACGCGCCGATGCGGCGACTGAGCCTCTTTGATGAGACGCGCCACCTGCAGCACGGACGTGGCCTGATCCACGCGGTGCAGGATCGCGCTGCGTTCGATGCGCGGATTCACGCCGCTCATCATCTGCACGGCGCGTTCGGCGACATCGGGCGTGAACAGCCGGCAAGGACGCCAGTCCGCTGCGATCACGATGCGCGTGCGCACCGGGACCTTGGCGAACTCGCCGGCGATCATGGCTATCATTTCCGTCACGTCGCTGGTGCTGTTGTAGCCCGCAGCCACGTCGATCTCGAGAAGACGCCCTTCCACGATGCGGCAGACGTTGCGCAGATTGGCCGTCTCACTCATGAAGCCTCGTGACTCAGTTCTTGCGGCGCTTGAGCGTGGCCTGCGCTGCCGCCAGACGTGCAATGGGCACGCGGAACGGTGAGCAGGAGACGTAACCCAAACCCACTTCTTCGAAGAAGTCGATCGAAGCTGGATCGCCGCCGTGCTCTCCGCAAATACCGATGCTGAGGCCCGAGCGCGCCTTTTTGCCCTTTTCGACGGCGATGCGCACCAGCTCTCCGACGCCCTCACGGTCGAGCGACACGAACGGATCTTTGCCGAAGATCTTCTTCTCCACGTAGGTCGGCAAGAATCGGCCTGCGTCGTCACGCGACAACCCCAGCGCGGTTTGCGTGAGATCGTTGGTGCCGAAGGAGAAGAACTCTGCGCTACGCGCCAGCTCATCGGCCTTGAGCGCTGCGCGCGGGAGCTCGATCATCGTTCCGAACTTGAAGGGCACCGTCATGCCGTTCTCGGAGAACACTTCTTCCTTCACGCGGTCGACGATGACGCGCATCTCGATCAGCTCGGCCTCGCTGAGCGCGAGTGGAATCATGATCTCCGGTAGCACCTCCACGCCCTCTTTCTGGACCTGGCAGGCGGCCTGCAGAATCGCACGCACCTGCATGGCGTACATCTCCGGGTACGTGATCGCCAGTCGACAACCGCGGTGACCGAGCATCGGGTTGAACTCATGCAACTCTT
>DATHEN010000651.1:0-8735 GCA_035318565.1 Polyangiaceae bacterium | reverse complement strand
AAACGCAAAAAGAAGCGCCGCGCAGAACGCGCCAGCGTCCCGCCCGAGCTCGGCCCCGAGCTCGACGAGCAGGGCCGTTATAGACCCGGCTTCGTACGTTCGTTTCCAGCGGACCCCGAGCTCGAGGCGCTGGTTCTTGCCTTCGAAGCTGGAAATTATGCGCGCGTTCGTAGCGAAGCCCCGGCGCTCGCGGCGCGCACCCAGGACCCGGAGGTTCGGGACGCCGCGCTCGAGCTGCGCCGGCGCATCGATCCCGATCCGCTCCTCAGGTACCTGCTGGTTTTGTCCTTCGGCCTGCTGGCCTTCCTGACGCTTTACGTTTATTCGAAGCCATGAATTCTCATCGCTGTTCACTGGCCGTGTGGGCCGCGCTCAGCGTCGCGTGTTCCGCGCAGCGCGCGGCCGTCGCGCCCGCGTCCGGTCCCACGAACACCTCGGACGTGCTGCGCTACATGCCGCTCACGAACAACACGGTCTATGCTTACGAGACGTCCTCGGAGGACACCGCCGAGCGCGGAGTGCTCATGCTGCGCGTCCGGCGGCCGCGTGAAAACATGGCGGAGCTCGGCTCCGGCAGCCGCGTGCAGCGTCTCGAGCTCGGCACGGACGGCATTCGGCACGCCACGGGCGGTCACCTACTCAAGTCGCCGCTGGCATCAGGCAGCACCTGGCAGGGGCAATTCGGCGAGGTCACCGTGGTCACCACCGATCGCGCCCTCGACGTGCCCGCGGGAAAGTTCAGCGGCTGCATCGAAACCGTCGAGCAGGCGCGCGCGCCCGTACAGAAGAAGGTCAAGACCGTGTTCTGTCCGGAGGTGGGCATCGCCCTGCTGGAAGCCGAGGGCATGGTGGACGGGAACTACACGCACGAGCGTGCCGCGCTGCGCTCGTTCGGCCCCGCCGTCGACTTGAGCGCGGGCGAGCCGCCACCCTGATTGCAGACGCTCACGGCCGCCCTGCGTCGGGCCGCACTAGCACCACTTCGTAGTCCACCGTTTCTATTCCGCAGCGGTCGCGCTGCGCCCGCAGCGTGAGATCCTGGGTGGGGTAGCCTTCGGCCGTGACCGTCAAGGTTGCGGCCCCCTGCGTCCAGAGCTCACAGAGCAGCTCTTGCACGGAGCCGCCCGCGTCCACCGCGCTCATGGCATCGCCTTCGAGCTCGGGCGACAGCAAGGTGCAGAAGACCACGTCCGGCCTTTCGGGCGGATGCTCGAGTAAATACTCCTCGGTCCCGGCCCCGTACTTCACGTTCAGGCGCGTGTCGCCGGGCAGGTTCCGCGCGCCGGCACTCACGCGCACCAGGAACGCCGGGCGTTCGACGTAGCAACCGTCGTACTCCGGATCTTTGCTGCAGCTGCACGTGGCCACGCCCAGAACGAGCAGCCAAGGCGCGAGCCCGCGAGAGATCATGCCGCCCAGGCTAACGAAAATGCGCCGGGGGACAAAAAGCAAACGGCGGGCCCACTCGGGAACCCGCCGCTCACTAGGCGCACGGACCGGGATGGTCCGCTACTGCCGCGTTTCTCTCAGAAGTCGCCGGGGCCGTGGGCGTGGCCGCCCCCTGCACCCTTGTCTTCTTTCGGTTTCTCGGCGACGAGCGCCTCGGTCGTCAGCATTAGACCGGCGACGCTGGCGGCGTTCTGCAGGGCAGAGCGCACGACCTTGACGGGGTCGATGACGCCGTCCGCCACCAGGTCCGAGTACTTGCTGGTCGCGGCGTTGAAGCCGAAGTTGCCTGTGCCCTCGCGCACCTTCTGGACCACGATCGAACCTTCTTCGCCGGCGTTCTGCACGATCTGGCGGAGGGGCTCCTCGAGAGCGCGGCGGATGATGTTCACACCGACGCGCTGCTCGTCGTTGAGCTTGAGGCTCTCGAGCGCTTTCTGTCCGCGCAGCAACGCGACGCCGCCGCCCGGCACGATGCCCTCTTCGACCGCCGCACGGGTTGCGTGCAGAGCGTCTTCGACGCGGGCCTTCTTCTCCTTCATCTCGGTCTCGGTGGCCGCGCCGACCTTGATCACCGCCACGCCGCCCACGAGCTTGGCGAGGCGCTCCTGGAGCTTCTCGCGATCGTAGTCGCTGGTGGTGTTCTCGATCTGGCCGCGGATCTCGTTCTGGCGAGCCTTGATCTTGTCCTTCTTGCCGGCGCCGTCGACGATCGTGGTGTTGTCCTTGTCGATCTTGACGCGATTGGCCTGACCAAGATCGGTGATGGTCACGTTCTCGAGCTTGAGGCCGAGCTCTTCCGCGATCACCTGACCGCCGGTCAGCGTCGCGATGTCCTTCAGCATCTCCTTGCGGCGATCACCGAAACCGGGAGCCTTTACGGCGGCGCAGGACAGCGTGCCGCGCAGCTTGTTGACGACCAAGGTCGCCAGGGCTTCGCCTTCGATGTCCTCGGCCACGATCAAGAGCGGCTTCTGCTGACGCGCAATGGCTTCCAGCACGGGCAGAAGATCCTTCATGTTGCTGATCTTCTTCTCGCTGAGCAGGATGTACGCATCCTCGAGCGAGCTCTCCATGCGCTCCGGATCCGTCACGAAGTACGGCGAGAGGTAGCCGCGGTCGAACTGCATACCTTCGACCACGTCCAGCGTCGTCTCCGAGCTCTTCGCCTCTTCGACGGTGATCACGCCTTCCTTGCCGACCTTCTCCATCGCCTCGCTCAGGAGCTTGCCGATGGTTTCGTCGCCGTTGGCGCTGATCGTGCCGACCTGTGCGATCTCGTTCGGGTCCTTCGTGGACTTGGCGAGCTTCTTGAGCTCACCCACGACGGTCTCGACAGCCTTGTCGATGCCGCGCTTGATCTCCATCGGGTTGTGACCCGCCGCGACGAGCTTGGAGCCCTCGCGGAAAATCGCCTGCGCGAGCACCGTGGCGGTGGTGGTGCCGTCACCGGCGACGTCGCTCGTCTTCGACGCGACTTCGCGCACCATCTGCGCGCCCATGTTCTCGAACTTGTTCTCGAGCTCGATTTCCTTGGCCACGGTCACGCCGTCCTTGGTGACGGTGGGCGAACCAAAGCTCTTCTCGAGGACCACGTTACGACCCTTCGGGCCGAGGGTCACTTTGACTGCATCCGCCAGCGCATTGACACCGGCGAGGATGTAGTTGCGGGCCTGTTCCTGGTAAACGATTTCCTTGGCACTCATCTGTTAGCTCCTTTTGACCCGATCACTTCTCGATGACGCCGAGGATGTCGTCCTCGCGCAAAATCAGGTGTTCCTCGCCCTCGATTTTCACCTCGGTGCCGGCGTACTTTCCGAACAGCACGCGGTCGCCCGCTTTGATGTCGAGCGGACGAACCTTGCCGTCCTCCTGCACCTTGCCATTGCCGACGGCGATGACTTCACCCTCGATGGGCTTCTCTTTCGCCGAGTCGGGAATGATGATCCCGCCCTTGGTCTTCTCTTCTTCTTTGACGCGCTTGACGATCACGCGATCCTGCAGAGGCCGTATCTTCATGGCTGTGTGCTCCTGGTGACTTCTGTCGTTGTCTGTAGGTCCCGGTCTGGCGGGGCCCGTTCCGATGTCCCCGCCCGGGTCGCCCGCCGCATCCCGGCAAGCTAGGCGCCCCGACCAGAACGTGGTCTGTGCTGTTAGCACTCACGATAGGCGAGTGCTAACAACCGGGCCGGAAGATAGCCACAACTCTCGGGGAGTCAAGCGCGCTCCCGAATAACTAGAATTAGTAAGTAATTTTAGTTACTTATCTATACCGCTTCGAGCGCGCACTCGAGCTGCCGGGAGCGTCGGTTTTCCGGTTGGAATTGCTGCCTCACAGCTATGTTTCGGGAGCGGGCGTTAGCAGCCGTCGGGTGCGATGGCTAAGAATCGCTCACTTGTACCCACCGAAAACGCCTCAGGAAATTGAGAGAGGCGCGCTCTGGCCGTATCCTGAAGGTGTAGTGCTCGAAGCACCACGTTCGAAACCCGACGAGCAAGCGCTGCCTGGCGAAGCCAGCGGCCGGGTCGAACTGTCACCGAGCCCTCCGAGCGGTGCAGAGCCGCTAGCCCCGGGCCCTGGGCTTGCTCGTTCCGCGAGACAGGAGAGTTCTTGCCATGACTTCGGAGACCGATCCGCATCCTGACATTGAGCTGTCGAGCAACCTGAACCAGTTCTTCCGGAGCGTAGTTCAGGAGGCCATACGCACCCATTCCTACGAGACCACGCACGCCGCTGAAACGTATCTGGTCGCGCTCCTCACCGACTACGCGCGTCCCGACCAGCTGACTGGCGAAACGCTGTGCCGGCCGCTCACGTTGCTGCTGCAGGAAGCCATGCAGCTCTCGGGGCCCGAACGCTTCGAGCGCTTGCGTGTGCTCGGAGACGGCGTGCTCTACGTCACGGGTTTCTTCGGGGATCATCTCGACACGCGAGGCGTCGCGAGAAGTTACGTGAACGCCCTCGGCGCGCGGGCGTACGACGGCGCTGCCTCCATGCTGCGCAGCGTTACCCTCAACGTGGCTGCCGAGCCCTCCACACCGGACTTGTTCCGCGAGCTCTCCGAGAAGTTCCCCATGTTCGTGGAACTGCTCAGTCGAATCGCCGATGGCATTCAAGTGAACGGGGCGCGGTCAGACCGCGCCATGTTGAAGATATACGAGCGCTGGCTCAAGACAGGCTCACACGAATTGGCGCAAGGTCTCTTCGCCCGTGGCCTGGTGCCGCTGCGCGGCGATCACACCGTACACTGAGTCATCGATGCACGGCGCCACACTGCGCAATCTTCAACTGCGGATCGAGGAGTTCTACGGGCTCGAGCAGGCGCCCGACATAGTCGAGTTCGTCCGTGTCGCCGACGAAGACGAACGCGAAACAGTCTTGATACGTCAAGACGGCGAATATGTCGAAATCGCAGTCGTGCTCCCGAAAACGGTGAAGAACGCGCATCCGCGGCAATACGCGACAGATACCTGGCTGCAGCTCATCGAAGCGGTAAGCCATTTCGTCTACATTTCAGAGCGCGCCCGCATCGGTTTGCCCGCCACTCAGCTCGAGCTCGAACTTCAGGCGGAAGTGGACAAATTCGTGGTCGCGGCGCTCTCCTCGAAGCGCTTGGGCCATGAGCGCGCGCGTAAGCTCCACGGTCAACTGTACGAGAAGGTGCGTTTCATTCATCCCGAAGGCAGCGAAGCCGGCGTGCGTTATCGGCTCGCTAACGAGCTCGCTGCGCGTTTCATCGCGCGTCTGCTGTTCGGGCGCGACGTGCGCGCGCATCGCGGAGTTCTGCGCCAATTCTACCGCTCGGGACAGACGGACAAGATTCGGTTGGCACGCGCGGCGTGAGTGCGCGCCTTCACGCAAGCCTGCCACAGTGCGCACAGGCGCCGAAGCGCGCCCGTTGTGAAGCCACACTCCAAAGGCGTGAGAGGTGATCGAACGCGGTGGCGCTCGTGGTATGCTCATCAGTTCGCGCTTACACCGGGCGCGCGGGCTCTATTGTCAAAGCCGCTCCGTGCTTAGCGCGGTGCAAGAGAGGGAACGTCATGTCGGAACAACACCTCGAGGAAAGCGGCGTCGCCTATCCGGGCACGAATGGTCGCCCCTACGTCGTCGACTCCGCGAACGACGCTGCCGTGGATCCAGACGCTTCCGACGCGGGCGGTCGTGAGTTTTCGTTGAAGTCGTTCAAGACTTTCGCTCGCCAGCATCCGCTCCTGGTCGGCTTCGGCGCAGCGGGCATCGGCGCCACTGTCGTCACGCTCGGCGCCGGTTACGTGCTCTATCGCGGCGCGCAACGCACGTTGCCGTTTCGCGCGTTCAAGCTGGCGCGTTTCCTAGTTACGTTTTGACAGGCTGCCGGCAAGCGTTCTCGGCTCGCTCCCTCCGTGTGGCAGCCATACCAATTTGACGGATCCAGCAGGATCGCTTCCTTGATGTGTTCGGCTGTCGCGGAGTGCTCGGCGGGCGGACGTGCCCGCTACAGGCCCATCAACTTCGCCAGGTAGTACGACATCGTTTCGCTGGTGCCGCCGCCGATGCGGAGTAGGCGCGAGTCACGCCAGGCGCGGGCGATCGGATACTCCTCGATGTAGCCCCAGCCGCCGTGGAACTGCAGGCACGTATCCATGACGTTGCTGACGAGCTCACCGGCCACGATCTTGGCCATGCTGACGAGCTTTACCGTTTCGAAGCTGACGTTGCCTTTCTGCACGTACTTGTCTTCGTTGTAACGGTCCACGACCTTGTCGACGAACGCTTCGGCCATCTCGATGCGCGTGTACATATCGACGAACTTGTGCTGCCAGAGTTCGCGCTTGATGATCGGCTTGCCGAACGCTTGCCGCTGTTCGCCGTAGAGGCGCGAGTAGTCGACCGCGAGCCGGGATCCAGCCACGCCGCTGACCGCGCCGATCAGCCGCTCGGATTGGAAATTCTGCATGAGATACATGAATCCCATGTTCTCTTCGCCGAGCCGGTAACGCTCCGGGATGCGCATGTCCTCGAAGAAGAGCTCCGCGGTATCGGACGCGTGGTTACCGATCTTGTTCAGGCGATTGCCGACGCGAAAGCCTTTGGTATCCGTGGGAACGAGGAAGAACGTGCAGCCGTGCGCGCCGGCGTCCGGGTTCGTCTTGGTGAGAAGCGTTACGAAGCTCGCGCGTGTACCGTTCGTGATGAAGGTCTTTTGGCCGTTGATCACGTAGTCGCCGCCGACCTTGCGCGCCACGGTCTTGATGCCCGCGACGTCACTGCCGGCTGAGGGTTCCGAAACGCCGATCGACGCGATGCGATCTCCGCTCAGCGCCGGTTTGAGAAATTCGTCGATCTGCTCCGGCGTACCGAGATCTGCGATCACGGGCGTAGCCATGTCGCTCTGCACGAGGAGCGCCATGGTCACACCGGCGCTGCGCCCGCGCGGTAGCTCCTGAGCTTTGGCCACGCTGAACCAGTAGTCGCCCCCCGCGCCGCCTTTGTCTTCGGGATAGTGCGCACCGAAAAGACCCAGACTGCCCGCCTTCTTGAATAGCTCGCTCGGAAAGTCCTTGGCCGCCTCCCAGTCGTCGGCGAAGGGACTGATTTCCTTCTCCACGAACGCGCGCACGGTTTTGCGGAACTGATCGTGCTCCTCGGTGTACGGCTGGAACATGGCTCGCACCTCCGCGCGCACTCTGAGGCGCGCATTATTTCGCCTACAGATGATTCGTACACGAAACATCTCCAGACGCAACGATTACGTGCGATCTGACGCGGATTCCGAGCTCGGAAGCGACTACAGCCGGGTGCGGGCTAGGATTTCGCGGCGCAGGTCTCGATCCTCGTTACCGAGACCTTCCACGAGCACGTCGGCGGGGGTTTTGCCGGCTGCCACGAGCTCGGCCAGACGGGCGAGGTGAATCGTTTCGTCACGCCCCTCGCTCGAGAGCCGCTTGCGGCGCCGCAAGCCACCCTGAGCGATTTCCACCAGGCGTTCGGCGAGCGCGCGCACGCTCTGACCTTGAAGCTCCGCCGCGAGTCCCTTCTCGATGAGCTCGGGCCGCGCTCGCTCCACGGCCTCGTAGCTCAGCGGACGCGTGAGCTCCTCCGCTTCGGACAACGCGCGCTCGTCATACAGAATGCCCGTGAACAGCGCCGGCAGCGCGCAGGCGAGATCCGTGGGCAGCGAATCGACGCTGCGCGTCTCCAGCGTGCTCTTGAGCCGGACCTCGGGAAACAGCGTGTTCAAGTGCAGCTTCCAGTCCGCGTGCGTGGCGCGCTCACCCTCGAAGCCATTCTTCAAGAAGTCGCGAAAGCTCTGGCCGGTATTCGCGAACACGCGATCCCCGCGCTTGAACAGGAACATGCCGGCATCGAGCGCCCACTCGACGTAGTCGCGGTAACGCGGCCGCTCTTTTCTCCAGAGCGCGGGAATCAGGCCTGAACGATGCGGATCCATGTTCAGCCAGACCTCACCCCGCAGGCTCTTTTTGCCGCTGAGCTTGCCCTCGAAAAACGGCGCATTCGCGAGCATGGCGTGCGCCAGCGGCGAGAGCCGCAATGACACCTGCAGCTTCCGCATCGCGTCCGCTTCGTCCGCGTAGTCGTAGTTGGCCTGCACGGTGGCCGTGCGGCGCATCATGTCGAGGGCACCCGAGCCGCGTGTAGGCAGGTAACTCTTCATGACGCCGTAGCGTTGCTTCGGAACCCACGGCAGCTCGTCCGGGCGCGCCAGAGGTTGAAATCCAACGCCCAGCCAGACCACGTTCATCTCGTCCGAGATGACGCGCAGCTCCTGCATGTGCCCGCGCGACTCCGCGCAGATTGCGTGAATGTCCGGCAGGGCTGCGCCGCTCAGCTCGAGCTGTGCACCCGGCTCCAGCGTGACGGACGCGCTTTCGCGCCGCAGCGCGATGATGGGTCCGTCTTCTTGCTCGCGTTCCGGGACCCAGCCGTGCCCTTCGATCAGTGACGCGAAGACCCGCAACACCCCGCGAGCGCCGTCGTAGGTGACCGGCGTACCCGTGCTCGCATCGACTCCGAACTTTTCAGCCTCGGCACCGATGCGCCATGCGCTGGCCGGTTTTTCTGCTTCCCGGAATACCCGGCACAGGTCCTCCGCGTCTCGAATCGGCTCGTGGTCGGATTGCTTAACTGCGGTGGCCATGCGTTGTCTGCCGAGCCCGGGCGGGCTTGGTCGCTATAAGGCCGACTTCCGGGGTTGTCACCGGGATTGTTTCTACGACCGCGCCCGCTTCCGCCGGCCGGGCGCGGTCCACAGTCCGCCCGGGATGCGAATGCCGGCATGCGTCGA
>DATHEN010000650.1:0-5772 GCA_035318565.1 Polyangiaceae bacterium | reverse complement strand
CACGACCACGACCACGACCACGACCGGCGCGTCACTGCCCACTGCCGACGAGCTCGCGCGCGAGCGCCCCCTCAGCGCGGCCATTTATATCGCTGGCGGCACGACGCTCGCGCTGGCTGCGGCTTCGGTGGCAACCGGCGTCGTCTTCCTGCAGCGCAAATCCGATTTCGAGGACGCCAACGACGATCCCACGGCGAGCGTTGGCAGGCGTCAGGACCTGCACGATCGCGCTCGCTCGATGGCGCTGCTCAGCAGCGCGCTGACAGCCGCTGCCGTGATCAATGTTGGCATTACCGCGGGTCTTTACTTCACGCGTCCCGAGCAACCGGCGAGCGCCGCTCGCCACACGAAAAAGCTCGGCGCTGTTCCGCGATTGAGCCCGTTCGTTTCTGCGTCGGGCGCCGGTTTGCTGATATCTGGACGGCTCTAGCGCCGGCCTTCCAGAGGGTCGACCGAGCGCGCTTCCGCGGGCTCGGCAGGAGCCGCAGACGGCGGCGCAGGCGGCACGGGCGCGGAAGCGCGAACAGCGGGCTGTCTCGTTGCAGCGCGCGCCCGCGCTTGCTCCGCCGCAGGTGCTTTGCGCGCGCCGTCCGGCGTCGCGCGAGCGGCAGCGTCCATGTCCGCTACCGGCGCCTCCGAGAGCGCGAGCGGCGGCGCAGGCGCTCGCTCGCGCGTGCTCGCGGTCGTCGCGGGTAGTCCCGATGATCCCGGACCCGAATCGATTTGAGGTGCGCTCGGCGCTCTGGACTCGGCCAATATGTAGCCCGTAATGCCCAGTGCACTCACCAACCCGACCGCCACGAACCAGAGCGCGGGCGTGCGCTTCGCTTTGCGTTCGGGGGGCGTCTTCGAGTGCTCCCACTGTGAAGCGGTTTCGCTCGAGCGCAGTTGACCCCTGCCCGACTCGGCACGCGGCGCAAAGTCGGCACGCAGGGTGGGATCCGTCGAAATGCCGCGCGGACCCGACTCGGACACCAGTGTTTGCTGCTCGGCCCCCGGCTCGGAGCTCACGCGATGCAAGGGGTCGCTGCTGGCGCGCGGCGGCGTGGAGACCTCCGCGCCGGCTCGCAGCACGCCCGCGATGCGTTTGATCGAGGGCGCTGCGCTGGCCGGAGCAAACGGCGACAAAGCTTCGGCGAACTCCGCGACGTCCGCGAAGCGCTGGCCGGGCTCCTTGCTCAGGCAGCGAAAGACGACGGCTTCGAGCCCCTCCGGAATGTCCGGCCGAGTCTCGCGTACGCGCGGCGTGGGATCGGAGACCACCGCTGCCAACACGGACATGGCGTTCTCGGCGCTGAAAGGCAGCGAGCCAGTGAGCAGCTCGTACAAGATCACTCCGAGTGACCAGATGTCCGTGCGCGCGTCGACCAACTTGGGCTTGCGCACCTGCTCGGGCGACATGTAATGCGGCGAACCGAGCAGCGACTGAGTAGCGGTAAGGCTCGCCTGCGCTTCCGCTAGATCACTCACGATGGCCTTGGATATCCCGAAGTCCAGCACCTTCACGAGCGGCGAGCCGTCCGCGCGCCGCGTGAGAAACAGATTGGCCGGCTTGAGATCGCGATGCACGATACCGCGGGCGTGCGCCTCGGCGATGGCCTCGCATGCCTGCAGCACGTATTCGACGGCTTCGTGCACGCCGAGCTGCATGCGCCGGTCGAGCTCGGCGGAAAGATCGTGCCCATCGAGGTACTCCATCACCATGTAGGGAGCGCCGTCCTCGAGCACACCGACGTCCAGAACCCGCGCCACGTGCTCGCTGCGAATGCGCACTGCCGCTCTCGCCTCACGTAAGAAGCGCGTGACCGGCTCCTCCTGCTGACACAGCTCGGGCATCAGGAACTTGACCGCGACGCGCTCTTCGAGCTGAATGTGGATGGCTGCGACGACGAAACCCATCCCTCCTTTGCCGAGCACGCGCTCGACGCGGTACTTGCCCGCTAGGAGGTCGCCGGTCTCGAACACAGCTTTTTTCATATATCACGCCAGCCCGAGCTCAGGCCGCTGGCACCCGGCCGCGGCTGTCTCCCTGCAGCCGGAGCCTTGCCCCGACCAATGGGCCGGCAAGAGCCCGTGCCATGCTGGTGAGCGGCGAGGACTTCACGAATTTTTCAAATTAACCGGCGGCATCGAGTTCTGCGGTCTTGGCGCGACCGAAAAACTCGGTAGCCGATTTACCGCTTCACTCGCAAGCGAGCGTCGTACCCGAAAACGTCGGAACGGTGCACGCGGCGTTGCCGGAGCAGCCACAAACTCCGTCCACGCAGCGATCCGCGTTGGTTACACCGGCGCAGTCGCTGTTGGTGACGCAGCCACAGCCGCGCGTGGTCAGGTTGCATTTGGCGCCACCGAGCGCCGGGCCGCACTGGCCGTCGTTCGCACAGCCACACTTCCCGCTTTCCACGATACAGAAGCTCTTGTTGAGCGGGCAATCGGTGTTCGTGCTGCATTCACGCGTGTAGCAGCTGCCGTCGTCGTCACACACGACGTTGGTACTGCGTCCGCACACTTCCACGCTGCCGGCGTCGCCGAGAGCGACCATACTGATGACGTCCGGGAAAATCTGCGGACACCCGCCGTCGGCTTTGAGCGGCGCGCAGCGGCCGAGCGGCTGTCCGATGTCCACGCACGCCATGCCGGCGAGGCACGGATTCGAGCTGCTGTCGCATTCGACCGACCAAGGGCTGACGATCGGATAACAGTCCGAAGCCTGCGTGCATCGCGGCTGGGACGACGACCCACAACGGCCCTGCTCGCTGCAGCGCAGTCCGATATCGATGGGCGAGTCACCGTTGGGAACGCGGCAGTCTTCGTGCGCGCTACAGCGATCCACGCATTGCTCGAGCTGCGTGCCGGCGTCGCTTGCCTCGGATGACGCATCCCCAGGGCTGCCGCCGCTACCCGCGGACGCGTCGCCCGCAGTGCCACCGCTTCCCGCGTTGCTTCCGCCGGCACCGGACGTGCCAGACGTGCCCGAAGCGCCAGCATTTCCAGCGCCTCCACCGCGACCCGCAGCGCCACCGCGACCGGCACTGCCGGCTCTGCCGCCGCCACCTTCGTCCTCGTCGTCACCGCAGCCCACCCCGAGCCCCATCCCGAGACACAGCGTCAGCAACACGAAGCAGCAGCGGCCCGGATTCATTTCGCTTTCCCGCCTTTCATGCACGAAGCAGCTCGAGATGCATGCCCAAGAAGGCTCGGACTTTAGCACCTTGCCGCGTACCGAGTGCTCGGGCAAAAGAGCGGTCGGGTGCGAAAGTCCCCGTACAGCGGTACGTTGACAGCCTGTTTCGCACACCCACCGCCATGACCGACACTTTGCGCCCCGCGTCGAAGACCAGCCCCTCGGTCGGGATGGAACCCATCACGGGCCCCTGCGAGGGCTACACGCTGCTCGCGGTCAGCGACAAAGGCTTTCGTTCCATCCCCTTGCGAAACGGCCAAAAGCTCAAGGTGGGCCGGCGCGACAGCAACGACTTGGTGATCGAGCACCCGGCCGTATCGCGCGATCACGCGCTGATCTACGGCGCCGATCCGCCCGAGGTCGAAGATCTGGGGAGCAGCAACGGCACACTGGTCCAGGGCGCGCGCATCGAGCCGCGCCAGCGCGTAGCACTCACGATTGGCAGCGTGATCGCGATCGGCAACGTGAGCATTTTCCTGCGGCAAGGCGTGCTGGCACCAGACCCGCGCGCCGCCTCGACGGAAGCCAACTCCAAGAAGATCAGCGTCGCCGACGATCCGGGCCTCGTGGACGGCATGCTCCTGCGCGACCGCAAGATGCACGACCTCTACGAGCACGTGAAGCTCGTTGCCCAAAGCATGATGCCGGTGCTCGTCTTCGGTGAGACGGGCGTCGGCAAAGAACTGCTCGCAGAGAGCTTGCACAATCATTCTGCCCGTAAGGAGCGCCCGCTCTTGCGGGTGAACTGCGCGGCGCTCGCCGAGGGCATCCTGGCGAGCGAGCTGTTCGGTCACGAGCGCGGAGCGTTCACCGGCGCGCACGCCACCAAGCTCGGCCTGTTCGAAGCCGCCGACGGCGGCACTATTTTCCTGGACGAGGTCGGCGAGCTTTCTCCCACCACCCAAGCCAAGCTGCTCAGGGTGCTCGAGAGCGGCGAAGTGACCCGCGTCGGCGCTAACCGCTCGAAGCTCGTCGATGTGCGCGTCATCTCCGCCACGAATCGCGACTTGCGATCGATGATTCAGCGCGGACGGTTCCGCGCGGACCTGTACTATCGCTTGAATGGAGTCTCCGTCGTCGTGCCGCCGCTGCGCGAACGCCCGGGAGACATCCTGGCGCTCGCCGAGCTCTTCGCGGGTCGCTTCGCCAGCCGTCTAGCCAGCTCGCCGCCGGCGTTTTCCGAGGACGCCAAGCTCGCGCTGCAGCGTTACCGCTGGCCCGGAAACGTGCGTGAGCTGAAACACGTCATCGAACGCTCGGTGCTGTTGACCCACGGCAGCGCGATCGAAAGCGCCGCATTACAGCTCGACGGCGCCGAGCCGGGCGCCGGCCACGACAGCCCATTCATGCTGGAAGCCGCCTCGGACAGCTTGCGCAGCTCTGAGGTATTGCGCGCCGTGGACAGTCCCCGAAATCCGGACAGCCCGCGCGAACACGAGCCGCTGCGCACCCGCGCACCTCGCACCACCATGCCCGACGGACTGCTCGGTGACCGCGCGCCGCGCTCGAGTCGCGGCACCCGCCTGCGCGCTTCGCGCCGCACCGAGCAGCTGCGCGCAGAGCTGGCACGCGCCGAGCGCGACCGTATCCTGGAAGCGTTGCAACAGGCCGGTACCCAGGCAGGCGCGGCGAAATTGCTGGGACTATCCAGGCGCGCCTTGATCTACCGGCTGGATGCCTACGGCATCCCCAGGCCGCGCAAAGGCAACGACCGCGATCCGGAATAGTCCACTCGCGGCGCATGCTGCGAGAAGCGTGTAGGTGCTCCTCGCGTACGGTGCGTGGAAGTCGCGAACACCGGAAAGTCGACGCCCCGAGAGTCCGGGGTGTAAACTTCACTTCGGGAGTTGGGATCATGATCGCCACGTACTTCAGAGCTTGGTCGATTCCTGCAGCCGTGCTCGCCGTAACCAGCGGCGTTGCGCTCGCGCAGTCAGCGAACACGCCGTCCAAACGTTTCCCCGATGTCAAGGATTCGAACACGCCGCGGGTTCAGGCGGCGTTTCGGCTCGACTACTCGGGTCCGGCAGATTGTGCGGACCAAAACGCCTTTCTGGAGCGCGTCGTGTCGCGCTCGAGCGAGCTCGGCGCCGACTTCGCGAACGCGAAGGACCGCTCCGTGCAGCTGACAATCGTGAACGTGGGCAGCGAGCTCGCCGGTGAAGCGCGCATCACGCGCATCGGAGCCGCCACGAGCGTGGTTGCAGTCGGTAGCTGCGCCGTGGTCCTCGAGAAGTTGGCCCAGCTCACCGTGAATTTCTTCGACGGCAAGACGGAGCCCGCGAGCGTGCGTGAGAGTACGCTGCCGCCCAATCCGTACGTCCGGTGGCAGGGGCCGATCGGCGAATCATTGCCGAGAAATCCTTACCCGCAGCTCTTGAACGACATCGGGCCCGCGGTGAAGACGTCCGAACCGCAACGCATCGCGGACCGCGGGATCACGGCGAAGAACCCCTATCGCTGGTAGTCGTTCGCTCGGGATAGTCCGGCTCAGTGCGTGCGCAGGGCGGATCCGGCATCCGGCTCCCGAGAGCGCGCGCGTTCCTCTTCGTCGTACACCACGAAGCGCCGATCCATCACCAGTTCGC
>DATHEN010000649.1:0-5546 GCA_035318565.1 Polyangiaceae bacterium | reverse complement strand
GTTCGCGCGTAACTCGCCGAAATCGAAGTAAAGGGGCCATGTGTGCCGCATGGCCAGAGTGCTCGCGCGCGGATCGCCTGGCTTGACGAAGGTCTTGTGATACGTGGTGAGCGCGTACGTTCCGCCGGCGATGCCCATCTGCAGCGCGGCTTCTTCGCGGCCGCGCAGCAAGTTTCGATAGGAGACCCGAATGATCTCGGCGACGGGTACGAACGGGTACCAGGCGGTCGGAAGCAGGTGTTCGACGAACAGTCGTTCGGCCGGCTCGGATATGCCCAAGACGGGCGTCTTGCGCCGGTGCGCTTTCAACAGCTTGACCAGCTCAATGAAGCTGACGCCTTTTGCTCGTCTGTCGTCGATGCGCGGCACGCGTCTTCTCGATCCAACAACGGCGCCGAGGCTCAGCTCTGTAAGGGGCCTGAAGGCCTGACGCTACCGAACTTGTGCGCCCGACACGAGCTCCTCCAAGCGTGTCATGGCGCGTTCGAGTATGTCCTGCGAAGGTCCGAACGAAAAACGCACGTAGTCGCGAAAGCGCGACGCGCGGCCGTGACGGCGTTTGCCCGGATTGACGTCGAAAAACTCACCGGGAACGACGATCACTTTCTTGCTCAGCGCCGCCCGAAATAGGCCCATGCCGTCGGAGAGGGGAGCCGGCAGATTCGCGACGTTGCCCCACGCGTAGAATGTGCCGTCCGTGGCACGATCGAAGCGCACTCCGAGACCATCCAGGCGTGACAACAGGAAATCGCGTTTCTTGCGGAAGGTGGCCTGGATCGCCAGCGTCTCGGCCGTCACGTGCGCTTCGTCGAACAGGGGAACCGCGGCGCGCTGCAGCGGCTTGCTGCCGCCACCATCCAGGAACGAGCCGGCGCTCGCGAATCGTTCGACGACGCTCTTCGGTGCGATCGCCCAGGTGATGCGCCACCCCGGGTAACGCCAATTCTTCGTGAAACCGTCGAAGATTACGATGGGATCGGCGTCGACGTCGCGCACGTACCGCGCCGCGCTCTCCACGGGCAGAGTCCCGGGACGACTCCGGTACACGTAGTGCGAATAGAACTCGTCGAGGAGCAAGCTGCAATCGAGCTCGCGGGCCACGTGCACCCAGCGCTCGAGCTCCTCCCCCGCGATCAACTTACCGGTTGGATTGCACGGGTTCGAAAGCAGGATCGCAGACAGCCCGCGGCCGAGCACTTCGTGACGGAGATCATCCGACGTGAAGCTGTAGCCGCGTTCGCCGTCGAGTAAGATCGGAATGCTCGTGAACGCCTTGAAAATGTCGAGCAGCTCCTCGTAGGCAGTGTAGTCGGGCAGAAAATGGCCGAGGTTGATGCTGCCGAGGCTCGCGGCAGCGCGCGTGAGCGCCGCGCGGCCACCGCCCGAGACGCACACGTTCTCTGCCGAGTACTGCGAGCCCAGGCCTCTGCGATACAGACGATTGTAGAGGCTCGCGACCGCCTCCCGCAGCTCCCACAAGCCGGCGACGGGCGCATACTCTTGATCGTCGGCCGCGATCGTCAGCTCGCGGATGCGCGGTGGCGCGCCGGGCAGCTCGCCGGTTTCCGGCTGGCCCTGACCGAGGTTGCACCACTCGGGATTCGCAGAAGAAAACCCGAGCTTCGTCGCCTCACTGGTGACGTAGATAACGCCCGTCTTCGGTACCGGGCGAAACGCGTGGAAGTCGTCGAGCATGAGAGTTCGCCGACGTTACCAAAAGCCGCCGCCGCACGCACCGGCGGGCTCAGCTACCGCCGGGCTTGTCTTGCGCCCAGGGGAACGCAATCGTGCTACAGGGCCCGGTGAAACGCTGCACGGTCCCTTCGTTCCCGTCGGCTTCTATGGTGTTGATGCGTGATTCGAAGGCGATCGGAGACTCCGCAAAGCCGAGGAGCTCGCACATTTCTTGGTCGCCGAAGCCCCAGACCACGTTCTCCTCTCGGGGATTGTCGAACTCGCAGCCGAAGCGCATGCCGGTGGCCCCGGCCGTGTCGATCGGCGGATCGTAGGTCCGGCCGCGTGCTTCCGAGTTGAAGCCGGAGATGTCAATCAACGATCGCTCGTTGGTGCCGCCCGTGAGCTCGGCGAAGAAGCGACTGCCGAGCGCGTGGGTGTGCGGCAGGATCCAGTAGATCTTCGCGTTGAAACCGGAGTGCCCCGCGTTCGCGTAGTGAGCCTCTAGCTCACACGTGCCGCTGAAGCGGGCCTTCGAGAGCGGCGGAATGTCGAGCTCCTCGTACGTGAGATGAAACGGCGCGAGCTTCACTCGAACCTGATCGGCGGGAACCGTATAGATGGCCAGCCGAGAATTGCCTTCCACCGTCTGTTGCCCGGTGTTGAGCGTATGCGCGGCGCTGATCACCGTGGAATACGGCGGGATGCGCACGGCTACGCCGTCCGGAAATTTCTGAACTTCGTGCGTGGCTTGCGTGGATTGCGCGTACAGCACTCCACCAGCCAGCGCCGCCGTGAGCTGGTCATAGCCACGATCCTTGCAGCGCCACAGTCCATCCGGACCCGCAAAGCGATCCTGCGGCGCGAACATCCAGTTCGAATGGTGCGACGCCTCGTTCTGTTCGAGCTCCACGGCATTGACCCATAGCTCGGTCGGATTGCCGAGCGTCCAGCTGCGGCAAGTGTCCAGAATCTCTCCGCCGGCAGGCGTGCTCAGCGACGGAAAATCGTGCGTGAAGACCTCACCGCTGAGCGGATGACACAGGCCATCCTCGGCAACGTATTCGGCCTTTTCGCACGCCATGCAAGCGGGCCCGCTGGCGGAGCGAACGCACGTCTTCTGGTCGATACGACAGGTGTCGATGAGCGACGCGCACGCCGGATCCAGCGCGGCAGGTCCGCCCGGATCGTCGTCCGAGTCCGACCCGCACGCGACGACGAACAATCCGGTACAGGCGGTTGCGACCAGACGGCCAAGGTTTCGAGCTGCCATGGGACGTCGAGTGTTACGCGGCCGCGCGTTTCACGCAAATGTGCCGTGACTTATCGCGTCATTGAGCTCTCTTCTTCGCCGGACGAGCGCTCGTTCCGAAGCGATCCGTAAACGCCTGACGCTGCTCGCTCGTGCCGATCACGGCGATCTCTCCGCCGGAGCGCAAGCGGCAGCTGGCGGCGGGATTCGTCACGGTCTCCTCTCCGAACTGCACCGCAATCACGTTCAAGCCCGTGTGCGCGCCGATGCCGCTCTCGGCCAGAGTCTTGCCGGCGAGCGATTCGGGCACTCGAAGCATGAACAGGTCGGCGCCATCTCCGAGCACGACCACTTCGCGATGCAGCAGCAGAGCCATCACCGACTTTGCAGCGAGCGCGTTGTAACTCAGCACGAAATCGGCGCCGGCGCGGTGGATGGCTTCGAGGTTGCGCTCGTAAGTGATGCGGCTGACGATGCGCAAATCGGGATTCAGCCGGCGGCAGAAGATCGCCAAAAAGATGTTGATGGCGTCGTCGTTCGTGGTGAGTACCACGGACGGCGCTCGAGCGAGGCCGGCGTCCATCAAAACGTCCCGATCGGCCGCGTTGCCGACCACGACTCGGTCGGCGACGCGCTCGAGGATGGCGCGTTGCCCGGGGTCCCTTTCGATCAGATGAACGGCGACCTCACGCGCCCGCAGCGCGCGCGCCGTGGCCTGACCGACCTTGCCGCCGCCGATCACCACCACCGGGTTCTCGTTCGGAGCGTAGATCACGAACATGGCGTTGAGCTCCGTGACTTGGTCCTCGGTGCCCACCACGACCGCGACGCTGTAGTCGCCGAGTACGGAATCCGCGCGCGCCGGGAGTAGGTGTCCGCGTTCCCAGTACGCCACGATGCTGAGCCCGGTCAACTGCCGCAGGCGCGTGTCGCGGATCGCCCGGCCAGCGAGCGAGGTGTTGTGTACCGGAAACTCCGCGATCAGCAGATCTTTGAAGCGGCCGACCACGTGCGCCTGCACGGGGCCTGCGTTCACGCGGCTGGCGAGATGCTCGCCGAGCTTTTGCTTGAGCGCCAGCACGTAGGTCGCGCCTGCGAGCTGCAGGACGTCCGCGGCGTCGTCTTCCTCCGCGATCGCCGCCACGGGAACCTGGGGGGCCTGCTCGCGCACGGTGAGCGTGATGTTGCTGTTCGTGGCGTCGTCCAAGTTCGCCACCACGAGCTGAGCGTGCTCGGCGCGCAGCGCCGCGTACGTCTTGCGCGCGTCGACGTCTCCGGTGACGGCCGACACGCCGTCCACGTGCAGATTGCCGGCGGTAGTCGGATCCTGCTCGATCACGAAATGCGGGATGCCCAGGCCCTTGAGCCGCTCGCCCAGCGCAGCGACCACGGGGTCGTAGTGGCAGAAGATCACGTGACCCGTCACGTCCTTGGGCGCCTCACGCGGCGCTCGCAACCGAATGCGCGCCTCCAGCCAGGGAGCATAGAAGGAGCGTATGAACGCAAACGGCATGACGACCAAGAGCAGCACCAGGCCCGTCAGCAGCACGACCACGCTGAACGCGCGCCCGGCATCGCTGTGGAACGTGATGTCCCCGAAGCCGAGCGTGCTCATCACCGTGAGCGTCCAGTACACGCTCGAAGCCCACGAGTAATGGCGACCCTCGACCTGCCACATGATCAGGCGAAAGCACACCGAGAACGCCAAGATCGTGATCGCCAGCGCAATCAACAAGGCCAGCAGCGGCCGCAGATTCTGTCTGGCCTTGCGCTCCGCGAAGATCAGCGCGAGCTGGACGACCAGCGACTTCAAACCGGATCCCGGCGCGAGCTACCGCTGCTGCGCGCCCGCAGCACTCTATCCCAGCCGTGCTGGCGGGCGCGCTCGCCGATCACGGGCTCGGCGCCTGACGATCCCTGCAGACAGCCCGAGTTCCCGCGGGCAGCGGCGTGACGAGCTCGAGTCGAATCTTGCATTCCTCGTCGGTGTCGCAGCCGGGATCTTGGCACAGACCCTGATTGCTGCCCGACGCCATCACGCACTTTCTGAGCGGGTTGGTGCTGGAGGCACACTGCGCGTCGCGATCGCACTGGATCACGCAGCGAGGCAGCGGTGTGGCCGAGGTGTCGCATTTGGCCAGGTAGTTCGCTTCGAAGGTCATGCACTCGCGATCGGTCTGGCAACCGACGGCGGTGCAGGCGTCGACCCCCGTGGTTTCGTTGGCTTGGCAGGCGCTGAAGGGCGGGCAGTCCGCGTTGGTCTTGCAGCCGGACGTTACGCACGCGTTCGAAACGCACTTGCTGTTGCTGGCGGTGCAGTCCCCGTCGACCTTGCATTGGACGCAGCGCCCGCCCTGACAGAACGGGTTCGGAGAAAAACACTCGGTGTCTTGCGCGCAGGTGTCGGAAGACACACAGCGGTTCTGTTGGCACGTGAACTCGTTCACGGTGTCGCTGCAGACACAGCTCGGCCCCGCCACGAAGGTACATTGAGCGGCGTTCGTCACCGGGTCGGTGTCGCAGAGTGTCTTGTAGCTAGCGCAGAGCGAGCTCTTGTTCCAGTTGCGCGCGCAGCAGTCGGCCGTCGCAGTGCACTCGATCTGCCGACAGCGGTTCTGTT
>DATHEN010000648.1:0-4204 GCA_035318565.1 Polyangiaceae bacterium | reverse complement strand
CACCGTGTCGCCGACCACGCACGCGTCGTGCAGCGCGGAGCCTTTGTCCTTCAGGTCGACTTCCACGACCTTCTTCGCGTTGTCCCACGCGCCGCCGGCGTTCGCCATGAACAGCGCCTGGTACAACCCGAACAGGGCGATGGAGATCAGGTACCCGATGAAGAAGAACGCCTCGGCGCAGGCGAAAGCCAGTGTGCCGAAGAACACGGTCAAGAAGATGTTGAACATGCCCTTCTGAGCGTACGTCGTGCAGATCTCGACGACCTTCTTGCTGTCTTCGATGGAGGCTTTCTCACCATCCAGCTTGATGTTCGCCTTGATGAACTCGACTGCGCGATAGGCACCGGTGGAGACCGCCTGAATGGACGCGCCCGAGAACCAGTAGATCACCGCGCCGCCGGTGATCAGGCCGAGCAAGAACGGCGGGTGCAGGAGAGACAGCTTCTCGACGTTGTCCTTCAAGCCGTTCGTGAGCACGACGATGATCGAGAAGATCATGGTCGTGGCGCCCACCACGGCGGTGCCGATGAGCACGGGCTTGGCCGTGGCCTTGAACGTGTTGCCTGCACCGTCGTTCTCTTCGAGCAAGTGCTTGGCCTTCTCGAAGTTGGGGGTGATGTTGAACTCGCGCTTGAGCTCGGCCTCGATGTTCGGGAGGCTTTCGATGACGCTCAGCTCGTAGACGGACTGAGCGTTATCGGTGACCGGGCCGTAGGAATCGACTGCGATCGTGACCGGGCCCATGCCCAGAAAGCCGAACGCGACCAGCCCGAACGCGAACACCGCGGGCGCCATCATGATGGCGCCCAGGCCGAGCGAGCTCACGTAGTACGACGCGCCCATCAGCGCGACGATCACCATGCCCATCCAGAAGGCGCTGAAGTTGCCGGCGGTCAGACCCGCCAGGATGTTGAGTGAAGCTCCGCCTTCGCGCGAGGAAGTCACCACCTCCTCGACGTGCGCCGACTCCGTGGAGGTGAACACCTTGATCAGCTCGGGAATGACCGCTCCGGCCAACGTGCCGCAGCTGATGATCACCGAGAGCTTCCACCACAGCGTTCCGTCACCCAGGTTCGGGATCAGCAAGTACGACACCACGAACGTCGCGATCATGGACACGATCGACGTGAGCCACACCAGCATGGTGAGCGGCTTCTCGAAGTTGAAGCTCAGGGCTGTCTTCAGACCTGCGCCGAGCACGTGCTCGTTGATGAGATACGAAGCACCGCTGGCCACCACCATCATGATGCGCATCGCGAAGATCCAGACCAGCAGCTGGACCTGAACGAGCTCCGCGGGGATGGCCAGTAGGATGAACGAGATCAGCGCGACGCCGGTGACGCCGTAGGTCTCGAAACCGTCGGCGCTGGGGCCCACCGAGTCGCCCGCGTTGTCACCCGTGCAGTCGGCGATGACGCCCGGGTTGCGAACGTCGTCTTCCTTGATCTTGAAGACGATCTTCATCAAGTCCGAGCCGATGTCGGCGATCTTGGTGAAGATGCCGCCGGCGATACGCAGCGCGGAAGCGCCCAGCGACTCGCCGATCGCGAAACCGATGAAGCAGGGACCCGCGTAGTCGCGCGGTACGAACAACAGAATGCCGAGCATGAGGATCAGCTCGACGCTGATCAGCAGCATGCCGATGCTCATGCCCGCCTTGAGCGGAATCGCGTAAACCGGGTAGGGCTTGCCTTCGAGGCTCGCAAACGCGGTGCGCGAGTTGGCGTACGTGTTGATGCGAATGCCGTACCAGGCGACGCCATAGCTGCCGGCGATGCCGACCAAGCTGAAGGCGAGGATTGTCAGCACCTTGGCGGCTTCGAAGTGCTGCAGCACGCCGAAGTACACGACGATGATCGAGCCGATGAAGAGCTCGAGCAGCAGGATGAACTTGCCCTGAGTGATCAGGTACGTTTTGCAGGTCTCCCAGATGATGTGAGAGATGTCGGTCATCGAGCGATGAGCCGGCAGGTTCTTCACCTGGTAGAGCGTCACCACGCCGAACACCAGACCGAGAGCCGTCACGGCCAAGCCCAGGAGCAGCAGCGTGCTGCCGGGCATGCCCAGCATCTGCACGGAGCTCAGATCCGGCAGGACCAGATTGGCTTCGCCGCCGTGATGCTTGGCGGGTTGTGCCAGCGCGTCAGCTGCAGCTTCTGTGTCGGCCGATGCCAGACGCGTGAGGAACAGAATGACGAACGCGACGAGCGCGCTCAGGCTGGATGCGATCCGGCGCTTGGCACCGGACGATGACAGGAACATGAATGACCTCCGCTTGATGGGCGCAGCGTGGCCGTCCTCTCATGAACGTCGGGCGCTTCGGCTGGCCTCGGTCCCCGCGCAACGCGAGGGGAAAAAGGGACTGGCGCGAATTACCAGAAACACGAGCGGCCGCCAATCGCACACCGACAACTTGTTGCACTCTCGCGTTACAGGCCCTTCGATGCTGTGTGTCGTCTTGGAGACGCGCGCCGCTTACCGTTGATTTTTGCAACGTTTAGCAGCCGAGCGGCCGGGCGGCCGCGTCATTACGAGAGCGCCGCGCGCCTGCACCACAACGGACGCAGAACCGCGCACGAGCAGCGATTGCGCAAGCACGCGGCTCGCACCCCACGGCACGACGCCGTGCCAATGTGGCTCGCGACGCCGTGCAGCACGGGGGCCGAAAGAGACCGGTTGGTATCAGCGCTTCGAGTACTGGAAACGCTTGCGAGCGCCGGGTTGCCCGTACTTCTTGCGTTCCTTCTTACGATCGTCGCGCGTGAGAAAGCCAGCGCGTTTCAGCGCGTGGCGGCGCTCGATGTCCTCGTTGCTGAGGGCGCGTGCGATGCCGTGGCGCAGGGCCTCGGCCTGGGCGCTGTGCCCGCCGCCGGCAACGGTGGCGCTGATGTCGTACTTGTCCGCGAGCTCTAGAATTTCGAGCGATTGACGCGCAATCATGCGCGTGGTTTCGCGCTCGAAATAGTCGTCCACCGACGTGCCGTTGACGTTGATGGTGCCGGAGCCGGGCCTGAGCCAAACGCGGGCAACGGCGGTCTTTCGCTTGCCTGTGGCGTACAAAGCGGTGTCGGTCATCTAGGTATCCGCGGGTCCTTCGTCACACGAGAGGCAATGATTCGGGTTTTTGAGCCGAGTGAGGGTGCTCGGCCGTGGCGTACACCTTGAGCTTGGCCAACATCTTCCGAGCGAGAACGTTCTTCGGGAGCATACCCTTCACGGCTTTCGTGATGGGCACTTCCGGACGGCGGGCGATCAGATGCTCGAAGCTCTCCGACTTGAGCGCGCCTGGGTAACCACTGTGGTGGTAGTACATCTTCTGGGTGGCTTTGCGGCCGGAGAGCTTCACCTTCGCGGCGTTGATCACGACCACGAAATCGCCCGTGTCCACGTGAGTGGTGTACGTCGGCTTGTGTTTGCCGGAAAGGAGCACGGCAATTCGGCTTGCCACACGGCCGAGAGGTTGGTCTTTGGCGTCCACTACCCACCACTTACGGGTGGCTTGCGCCTCGGCTGGCTTCGCACTGTAGGTTGGCATCACGCACGCTCGGCTGCCGGGCCCCGGCCCGGTCTAAAGGGCGGCTTTACTAGCTTCTCGGCTAACCCGAGTCAAGGGCTCGACCGGTCGGCGCGCGAGGAGCTTTCGGCCAGGCTGGTGGGGCGGGGGGCTCGGAGCGGGCCTTTCGCGGGTTTCCTGCCATTCGAGCCCTGACTCACGGCCTTTCAGTGAGCTCACGGCCGAGCGCTGGCTCTGGGCCTGCTGAACATGCGCGAAGGAGCACGGCCGAGGCAGCGACTCTCGCTATACTACGGGTTTCGTATGCAGCCGACGCGACCCATGCGCACGCCCGTGCCGCCGAGCCCACCTGGCAAGCCGCGGCTCACGGAGCGTATGGTGCAAGACGGCTTGATCACGGCCGAGCAGCAGGAGCAGGCGCTCAACTACGCGCAGCGCAGCGGCGAGCGCGTGGAGGAAGCGCTGCTCGAGATCGGCGCGCTCGAGGAAGCGCAGCTCCTGAAGTACCTGGCAACCGTTTACCAGACTCGCTTCGTGACGACCGAGAAGCTCGCCAAGGCGGGCATCGATCGCTCGACGCTCGACAAGGTGCCGAAGAAGCTCGCCGAGCGCGATACGGTTTTCCCAGTGCTCTTCGACGCGCAATCCGCGGTGCTCAGTGTGGTCACGCCCGATCCCGACAACGCGTCG
>DATHEN010000647.1:0-7179 GCA_035318565.1 Polyangiaceae bacterium | reverse complement strand
GACAAGTCTCGAATCAAGTGGCTCTTCACCGTGGACCGAGCGCGCGAGAAGCTCGGCAGGGCTTACCCCAGGACCACCCGGCAGACTGAGAGTCGCGCTGCAGCGTGATCACAGTCACCTCCTCTGTGTCGCGGTACTAGTACCTCGGCTCGCTTGTGCGTTCCGGATTTCCACGGGCCCCAAGGGGTTGAGTCCCGCGGAAATCCTCAGCACGCACAAGTCTAGCCTCGGTACCTCTTTTGTTACTGACGTACGACAACCCGGAATGGAATTCCGGGCTGTCGTACTAGTGCGGGTGCGTGCGGCGTTCCAGTCGAGCTTCACGCAGCAAAAGGGCCGTGAAAAATGCTACCATGGCTCGCATGTGCATCATCTGCGTCGACTTCGATCGGGGCGCTCTGAAATTGAAGGAAGCACGCCGGGCGCTCGGTGAGATGCGAGAGAAGCTCGACAGCGCGCACGTAAAAGAGATCGAGCAAAAGCTCGACGAAGCGGAGCGCGAGTCCGAGTCCGACGGCGGGTAGCTACAGACTGTTGCAACTCCCCGTGCTGAACGCCGTTCCCGGGATACTCATCAGAGTGCGCATCGCCTGCGCGAAGCCGTGCCCCGCTAGGCACTGTGGCTTCTTGTTGAAGTGAATGCCGTCCGGCATCAACGTCAAACCGGTCGTGGTGATCATCGCCACTTGCTGGTTGACCAGGCCCGCAAACCGCGGCTCGTTCGCGAACCGTCCGAAGAACCAATTCTGGATCGCGGTCGTGTAGGGCTTCGAGCTCAGCGGGATCTCCTGCGCCTTGGCGTAGTCCATGGCGCATGTGCCGCGCAGGAGACGCCGATGCCAATTGCGATCGTTGCTAGATGAATAGTGTGCTTCACGGTGATCTCCTGCCCTCGGGCTCCGGCCCAGAGTCGCGACCTTCAGAGCTGTAGATGCCGAACCGGCGGATCCGTGAACTGGGCGGCCGTCGATTTTTTTCGAGCACCGGCATTCACAGCGTGGGCGCGCGTTCCATCCGGCCCGCGTGATCAGCGGAACTGAGGCGCCTCCCATTTGGTTTCTTAGTTCGTTCCTGAACTTGGAAAACCAAAATGGGAGGGTATCGCGGATTGAAGCGGATAGAGAGGCAGAGGCGGCACCGCTCGACTTTGCCAAGCGACGTCGCCCAAGCGAGCACGGAGCTCGACCTACCCGAGGGACACGGTGTTTCCGGCTGTTTTCGCGGGCATGCAGGTCGCGGCCTCAAGGAGCGCGCGCTCCGGCCGTTATTGCTCCAATGCGGTGAGCGTCGTGCGTAGCAAATTCGACGCGCCAACCGAGCAGCACTCAAAAAGGTAAACACCATGACGTCCCCGAAGACCGGCACCGCCGTCCGTCTGCTGACTACGGCTATCTCACTCCTGATCACGGCCGGAGCCGCCGCCGACGACGGCGAGCGCAACATGTACTACGTGGTCGTGAGCAAGGACGGCCAAGCGAAGGATTGGGAGCTCTTCGAGGCGAAGACCCCAGACTGGAGAAAGAAGCTCGAAGCGGTCCAGGCGCGTCTGAAGCAGAAGCACGGCGTGGAGCAGACGCAGCAGCGAGTGCTCCTCCGGGATGAATGCGGAGCGCTGTACGTCACGAGTGATGCGCCCGGCTCCTACAACCTCGCCCGAGCACCGGACCGCAAGGAGCTCATCAATAAGGTCGCAGCGCTGCAGCATTCGCATCGCGCTTCGCGCAAATACGAAATCGACGTGCTGGATATGCGCTGCAATGGCGACGCAGTCCCGCAGCTCAAGCTGGGTCGACCGTGGGCCACGTGGAAGCTTGCTACCAAACCGAAGAAGATCAGCGAAGACGAAAGCGAAATCGTGGCCTACCTCTGGAATCCCGCGGGTGAGCTCAAGACTTGGGTCGGAACCCTGCCCCGCTGGAGCGAAGTAGCCAGCGAGGAAAGCCGCAAGATGTCCGAGCAGCTCGGTCTGCCGAACGTGCAGAACGCCGTTGTCCTGAGCCGCGGTCAGTGCGAGCTCCAGCTGGACGCTGCCGGGCAAGCATTCGCCAATCCGGGCACGCAGGGTCTGTTCAGCGCACGGGTGAAGGCGCGCGAGCTCTCCGATCAGGGCACCCCCGTCAAATGGCTGATGTGCTCGGATACGAACGACGGCAAGGCGGTCGTCGAGCGCTGGTAAAATTGGCCGCTCACCCGCGCGGGTCGAGCACCTGCGGCCGTCGCGGCCCTTTACCGAGCGCGCTCTCGAGCTCCTCGCGCAGCACGCTCACCAGCGCCTCGATCACGCGGCGCCGCAGCTCGGTGCGCGCCGTGATGAGCCCTATTTCGCGCACTGGCGTTTGACCGGCGAGCGGCCGGACCTGCGCGTCGCGCTTGCGCGCATCGAGCTCGCGCACCACCAGCGCCGGCAAGATCGTGGCGCCCATACCGGCGTCCACCAGGCGAATCAAGGTTTCGAACGAGCCGCTCTCGAAGCGCACGCGCGTGGGTTCGCTTTGCCACTCGGCGCCGCAGAACGCGAGCACCTGACTCCGGAAGCAATGCCCTTCCGGCATCACCCAGAGCTCTCGCTTCTGCAGGGCAGCTTGCGCGATCGTCTTTTTGCCGAGGAGTGGATCCCCGTGTGGCAGATATGCGAGCAGCGGCTCGTAGGCGAGCACCTCTTCCCGCAGGCCGGCCTCCGCGAGCGGCGTGGACGCGAGCCCCGCGTCCAGCGTGTCGGCGTGCAGGCGGGCGATGATTTCGTTCGTCTTGAGCTCCTCGATCAACAGCTCGACCGCTGGATACGTGTCCACGAAGCGTTTCAGAAATAGCGGCAGCACCGTGGACGCAAGCGTGGGGATGACACCGAGCCGGAAGCGCCCCGAGGGTTCCGCCTCTTCGGCGAGGATTTGCCCGAGCCGCTCCGTTTCGCGAAGGATCGTTCGCATCTGATCGACGGCGGCGGCCCCCTCCGGGGTGAGCATCACCGGCTTCTTGCTGCGGTCGAAGAGCACGCTGCCCAGCAGATCCTCGAGCTTCTGCAGCTGCATGCTGAGGCCGGACTGCGACACGTGGCAGCGCTCGGCGGCCACACGGAAGCTCTCCGCCTCCGCGATCGCTACCGCGTAGCGCATCTGGGCGAGCGTGACTTGGGTCAGGTCCATGACGATTTTGTATCATCAATTTTAGTGAACGCGATTTCAGAACGTTCTAATTGCGTAGAGGGGCGCGGGTTGGCATGTTCCACCCCTAACCCCACAGGAGAAACGTATGTCTCTGATCAACACCAAGCTGAAACCCTTCAAGGCCACCGCGTTCCA
Organism: Polyangiaceae bacterium; assembly: GCA_035318565.1. Taxonomy (GTDB): domain Bacteria; phylum Myxococcota_A; class Polyangia; order Polyangiales; family Polyangiaceae; genus DATDJP01. Next base: position 3,880 of record DATHEN010000647.1, on the reverse strand, counting down.
CAATGGCAAGTTCGTCCCGGTTTCCAATGAAACCCTGGCCGGCAAGTGGAGCGTGTTCGTCTTCTACCCGGCAGACTTCACGTTCATCTGCCCCACGGAGCTCGAGGACCTGGCCACCAACTATGCCGAGTTCCAGAAGCTCGGAGTGGAGATCTACGGCGTCTCGACCGACACGCACTTCGCGCACAAGGCGTGGCACGACACGTCCCCGGCCATCAAGAAGGTTCAGTACCCGCTCCTGGGTGACCCCACGGCGACGCTCGCTCGCAACTTCGAGGTGCTGATCGAGGAAGAGGGTCTCGCCCTGCGCGGCACCTTCGTGATCAATCCCGAAGGCGTGATCAAGCTCTACGAAGTGCATGACAACGGCATCGGCCGTGACGCGAAGGAACTGCTCCGCAAGGTGAAGGCGGCGCAATACGTGGCCAGCCATCCGGGCGAGGTTTGCCCGGCCGCGTGGCAAGAGGGCCAGAAGACGCTCAAGCCGTCGCTGGATCTGGTCGGCAAGATCTGAACGAGTCCGAACATTAGAAAGAGGCTTCCATGCTCGACGACACCCTCAAGGCGCAACTCGCTGCCTACCTCGAATATCTGAAGTGGCCGCTTCGCATTTCCGCCTCCCTCGACCAGAGCGCGGCGTCTGCGGAAACCCGCGAGCTTCTCGCGGATATCGCGGCTGCTTCTTCGAAAATCGAGATTGTGGAGGTGAACGACGACGCACGGAAGCCTTCTTTCGCCATTCACAAGCCGGACGAGAAGCCACGCGTGCGCTTCGCGGGGCTACCGCTCGGCCATGAGTTCACCTCGCTCGTGCTGGCTCTCCTCCACGTAGGCGGTCATCCGCCCAAGGTGAGCGCCGAAACGCTCGCGCAGGTCGAAGGGCTGACGGCTCCGCTGCGCTTCGAAACGTATTTTTCTCAGTCGTGCCAGAATTGCCCGGACGTGATCCAGGCGCTGAACCTGATGGCCGCGCGCAATCCCAACGTGGAGCACGTCGCGATCGACGGCGCGATCTACCAGGACGAGGTCAAGGAACGCCAGGTCATGAGCGTGCCGACCCTGTTCTTGAACGGCGCTCACTTAGGCCAGGGCCGCATGGAGCTCGAGGAGTTGCTTGCAAAGCTGGACTCGGGCGCCGCAGCTCGGCGCGCCTTGACGCTCTCGCAGAAAGACGTCTTCGATATCCTGATTGTCGGGGGTGGCCCGGCAGGCGCCGCCGCGGCGATCTACGCCGTGCGCAAGGGTCTATCCACGGGCATCGTCACCGAACGCTTCGGCGGACAGGTGCTGGACACCAACGCAATCGAAAACTTCGTCTCCGTCTCGGAGACCGACGGTCCGAAGTGGGTTGCCAACATGGAAGCCCACTGCTCCACCTATCCGATCGAAGTGATCAAGCAAGAGCGCGCCAAGCGGCTCATCCCGGGCGAAATCCACGGCATCGAGCTCGAGAGCGGCGCAACACTGCGCGGTCGCAGCGTGATCCTCGCGACCGGCGCGCGCTGGCGCGACATGAACGTGCCGGGCGAAAAGGAATACCGCAATCGCGGCGTCACCTACTGCCCGCACTGCGACGGCCCGCTCTTCAAGGGCAAACGCGTCGCGGTCATCGGCGGAGGCAACTCCGGCGTGGAAGCGGCGATCGACCTGGCGGGCGTGGTGGACCACGTGACGTTGCTCGAGTTCCTGGACCAGTTGAAGGCTGACGCCGTACTGCAGCGCAAGCTCCGCAGTATGCCGAACATCGACATCCTCACGAGCGCGCGCACCAGCGAGGTGCACGGCAACGCCGGCAAGGTCGTCGGCATCAGCTACGAAGACCGCCAGAGCGGCGAGCTGAAGAGCCTCGACGTGGCGGGCGTGTTCGTACAAATCGGACTGCTCCCGAACACCGAGTGGCTCAAAGGAACCGTGGAGCTCACACCGTTCGGAGAGATCGTGGTCGATCCGAAGGGTCACACCTCCGTGCCCGGCGTATTCGCCGCCGGAGACGTGACGACAGTGCCGTACAAGCAAATCATCACGGCCGCGGGAGACGGCGCCAAGGCGGCGCTCGGCGCATTCGAGCATTGGATGCGAAGCAGCGCGCCCGCTGCGTGAGCGGTCGCGGCAGGCCGTGGCAGCTTTGAGCTGATGGCTTTGGACCCCGGTCCTGGCGCGCGCGAGATCTGCTTGCCGACCTCCGGCCGTTCGGCGACCCTCTGAGAGCACGCTTAGGGACGCCTGTCTCTCCGAAGCGCCGGCGTACGTTGAGGAGGACGCACGTTTGTCTGGATCTTCTGGCGAAGAGCGGCACGGAGTTTCGAGCGCGCCGTTCCCGATTCTCGTCGCCGACGACGAAGCGGTGACGCGCAAACTCCTGCAGCTCACGCTGCCGCGCTGGGGCTATCAGGTTCAAATCGCGACGAACGGCAACGAAGCCTGGGAGTTGCTGGCGAGCGACGAGGGACCCTCCATGGCGATCCTCGATTGGGTGATGCCGGGACTCGATGGCCCCACTCTGTGCGAACGCCTGCGCGAATTGCCCGGCAAATACGTGTACGTACTCATGCTGACCGCCCGCGCCGACAAACACGACCTGGTACGCGGACTCGACGCGGGTGCAGACGATTACATCGCCAAACCGTTCAGCGTCGACGAGCTCAGCGCTCGGCTTCGAGCGGGCCGGCGCATCCTACGCCTCGAGCAAGAGCTCCGCGAACGTGCGGCGCGGGACGTGCTGACCGGACTCTGGTCACGGCGTGCCATTTTCGATCTTCTGACGCGCGAGCTCGAGCGCGCGCGCCGCTCGGGTATGCCCCTGGGTGTTGCCATGGCCGACCTCGATCACTTCAAGCGAGTGAACGATACCTACGGACACCTCACCGGCGACATGGTGCTCCGACATTGCGCGCAGCGCATCCAAAGCGTGCTCCGAGCGTACGACTCCGTCGGCCGCTACGGAGGAGAAGAGATGCTCTTGCTCTTGCCGCAATGCGAAGCGCCGTGCGCTTGGAACGCCTGCGAACGGGTACGCGCAGCCATCGAGTCGCAAGCGTTGGACACCGAAACGGGACCGCTTCACGTCACCCTGAGCATCGGGGCGATCGTCCAAACGGTGCAGGGCGACGTCAGCGGCGAACGGCTGATCGCTGCGGCGGATCGCGCTCTCTATGCGGCCAAAGCCGCAGGCCGCAACCGGGTCGAGCTCCTGACTAGTGTGGAACCAGTGCCGCGTTGAGCGCTCGCCAGCATACGGTGGGGGGTCCAGCAGTAGAGCCATGAGCAAGATTTCCAAGTTCGGCGTGGGCGCGTCCATACTGATCATGCTGCTGATCAGCTTGGCGGGGTACCTGACGACCTCGAGCATGATCGGCACGATGGAGGAACGCCGGCAGACGCGTATCGCCGCCGAACGGCTGGCGGAGCTCCTCTCTCACGTGAAGGACGCCGAAACCGGTCAGCGTGGCTTCCTGCTCACGGCACATGAAGCTTATCTGGCGCCGTATACGGCGGCGCGCCACGTCATCGAAACGGATCTTCAGAACCTCGAAGCGGCCGCGAGCACGGAGCCGGCCATCGCGCTCCGTTTGGCACGCATCCGGCAACTGACGTTCGACAAGTTGGCGGAGCTCGAGCTCACGATCGGCCTGCGCCGCGCGCAGGGTCTCAACGCCGCACTGCAGACGGTAGAGCAAGGGCAAGGCCTCGTGTTGATGAACGCGCTGCGTGTCGAAATCGGCCTGGCCAATCAGGACGTGCAGCGGGCGCTCGACGAAAAAGATCGAGTGTCGACGGTGCGGGCACGCACGGCCATTTTGGCGATTCTCTGCGGGGGCGCGATCGGCGTGGCCGCCATGGCGGCGAGCCTTTCGATCACGCGCCGGCAGATGCGCCTGCG
>DATHEN010000646.1:0-2732 GCA_035318565.1 Polyangiaceae bacterium | reverse complement strand
CACGATGCTCTACGAGCTCGCGTGGGTCTACGTACGGCTCGGGGATTACCAGCGTGCCCAGCGCGCGCTCGAAGTGCTCACGATCATGGATCCGGAGCGCCTCGAGATCGCCGATGGCTCGCTCTTGCGCGCCGATCTGATGCTGCGCTCCGGTCAGTTCGAAAAAGCGCTCACGCTCTATCAAAGCGTGCGCGGTCGTTTCGATCCGATCCGCGAGCAGCTCGATCGTTTCCTGTCGAGCACGAACGATCCGGCGGTTTATTACGACCGGCTGACGCGCGAAGAGCTCGAAGCGGGCCAAGAAGCACTGCCGCCGCTGGTCGTGCAATGGGCGCGTGAGGAAGCCGAGGACGAACGCGTGTTCTCGATGATCGACGATGTGAATCGTTCACGCGATCTGATCAAGAGGTCGCGCCGGCTCGCCTCGAAGTTGAACGCCGTGCTCGGATCATCCACGCGCGTCAAAGCCTTTCCGGAAGTACGAGCGCCTCTCGAGCAAACACTCGGGTTGCTCAACAAGGTCGCGCTCGCGCGCGTCACGCTGGCTCAGGGCATGGATGACGTGCATCAGCCCAGCGCCGGCGAGCTCGAGCGCGTGCGCGCCGAACGCCGCGCGCTGATGCGTCGCATGGGGTACCTGCCGGTATCGGACGGGGACTTTTCGCAGCGCGACTCGAGCGGTGATCGGCAATGGGACGGTGTTTCGCAGAAGCTGCAAGGCCTCCAGGTCGAAGCGGATCGCCTGCACGCCATCATCAACGGCCTGAAGCGCGTGATGAAGGAACCCAATCAGCACTCGGTTACCAAGGATGCGACGAGCCGACAGCGCTTCGAGGCGGAGATCGTGGCCAACGAGCGTGAGCTCGAGGGCTACCGCGGGCGCATCCAGCAGTACCGAGACGCCATGGAAATGGGACGCGCGCAGGTCGGTTTCGGAGATCAGCGCTTCGTGGAGGACGACAACGTGCGGCGGCGCTTTCGCGAGGTGTTCTCGCGCGAAGTGCAGCTGGCCGCTGCTGGACAGGGCGGCGGCAGCGCGGCGTCCTACGCGCGCTCCATCCAGGGCACGCTGAGTCGTGCCGACAGCGTGGAGTCCAGGTTGGAAGGTATCAAGTCCGGACTCGAGCAGGATGCGCTCGGAAGAGCGACGGCGCTGCAGAGCAAGATCGGCGAGGAAGCGGCAAACCTCGAAACGTACGCCGCGAACCTCGACGGTCTGGATCAGCAGGCACGCGTGCTGGTCGGCGAAGTAGCCATGAAAAACTTCGGTCTGGTGCGCGATCGCTTGAAGAGCATCGTGCTGCGCGCGGATACGGGGATCGTGCAGCAGGCCTGGGAGCTTCGAGAAGAACAGCGAATTCGCGTGAACAATTTGCAGCGCGAGAGGGCCCGCGAGGAACAGAATCTGAATGACGAACTTCGAGAGGTTCTCGACGACGCGGAGGACAGTCAATGAGTAGGCGCAGTACGGGGGGCTTGCTCGCCGGTGTCGCCGCGATTCTCGCGGCGCTCGTGTTACCCAGCCGGGCAGAGTCGCAGCCCAAAGCTCCGGAACAGAAACCGGGGCAGACGCCGGCGGGCGCTTCGGGCGTCCCAGGCACCGCTGCCGGACAAGGCGCTGCGCCAGCGGCAGGCGCCACGCAGCCGGCCACCACGGGAGCAGCCGCTCCCGCCGCCGGCGCTGCGGCACCCGCCACCCCTGGTGGCACGTTGTGCACGGCTACGCGGCGGGTCGCGGTGAGCGGGAAGCTCAAGTCCGCTGCCAAGCCGCCACCGCGGCCCACTCCGGCACAGCTGCGCACGCTCGCTTTGTTGACCGACGAAGCGAAGGAGTACGAAAAGGGCGCGAAGGAGTTCCGTGACACGCTCACGATGATCGTGCGCCACCACTATGAGGAGCGGCGGCGTCGCGTGCTCTCGGCGTTGGATCGCGAGATCGCGACGGAGAAGAAGGGCCTCGAGGACGCGCGCGATACTGCCATCCAGCGCCTCGAGCAGTTCATCGCGACGTACAGCGGCGCGAACGCGCATCCGTCGTCCACTCCGGACGCCATGTTCCGCCTGGCCGCGCTCTACGAAGAGCGGGGCCGCGCCAAGCAAACGGGAGAAATCGAAACCGGGCTCGAACCGGCCATCAATCTCTACCGGCGCATCATCCGCGAGTACCCGAAGTACGAGGAGATCGCGGCGGTTCACTACTTCCTCGGTCACGCGTACACCGACTCCGCGCGTCTGGAAGAAGGACAGCAAGCCTGGCGAACGCTCGTCTGCGCGAACAAGTACAAGGTGAAGGACGATCCGGCGGACGCGAGCAAGATCCAGGTCCAGTCGTTACCGCAGGATCACGACGAGAAGTTCTGGACCGACTGGTACAACGCGCATCCGGTCCCGCTCGATCAAACCGGCCGTGGCAACGCCGCCAAAGCTCCGCAAGCCAAGCCGGTGGCACGCCGCGGCACGATGGGTCGTGAAGAGATCCAGTACGTCGATCCCTACGCAGAGTGCACCGCGCTTCCGCAGCCGACGGACACGGCAGACGAGCCGCGCTATCTGGCGGAGATTTGGTGGCAGCTCGGTAACTTCCATTTCGATCAGATCGATCCGAAAGCCGGGCCTTACAACCTGAACCGCGCCGTCAGCGCCTACGACTACTCGCTGCGTTACAAGAAGCCGCCGATCTACGGCGTGGCCATGTACAAGCAGGCTTGGACGTTCTTCAAGCAGCAGCGCTA
>DATHEN010000645.1:0-4341 GCA_035318565.1 Polyangiaceae bacterium | reverse complement strand
AACGCTTCACACGACTCTGCTGATCGAGTTTGTGACAGTAGTGTTAGGGCTTGCCGAAGCCGCCAGCGCGCTTCAGTCGAGGCTCGCTGCACGCGCGCGTCGGCCGGTGTACGCCTCGTGACACGCGACCGAGGAGATTCGTTAACTCACGAGCCGCGGCGCAAGTTGGCGCACGGCGATCCACGTGAAAATCGCCAGCGCGGCTCCGGTTACCGCGAACGTGAGCCGCGAGCCGAACCCTTGCAAAGCGGCAGCAAACACCAGCGATCCGATGCCGCTACCGGCAAACAGCGAAAAGGCAAACAACGCCACGGCGGTGCCGCGGGCCGCAGGAAATATTTCCGTGGCGCGCGTTTGCAAGGTCGTGTGGCAGAAAATGAAGCCCACACCCATCAGCGTGCACGCAGCGGCCACGATCCACCAGTGCGTGCTGAACGCGCTCATCCCATACGCGCATGCCATCATCAGGCCTCCGACGGCGAGCAGCCGTCGCTCGGTGACGACTTTCAAGAGCCTTCCGAGAAACAGCGCGGCCACCATCTGTGACACGCCGGCCGAAGCCAGCAGCGCGCCGATCGGAAACACACCCAGTCCAAAGCGCGTCTCGAGCAGCACGCTGAGATACGAGAACGTGCCCATGAACAGAAAGCCTTCCGCCGCGACCAGCGCCAGCAGAACACGCATCTCTGGCACGCGGAGGATCTGCGCGTACTGGCGCTTGCCCGGGGAAGCGACCCGACGCTCGCCACCACGAAACACGAACAGGCCGACCGTGACGAGGCCCGCCAGGGCGCCCACGCACGGAAACACCGCGCGCCATGACGCCAGCGCGGCAATCGCACCGCCGGCGCCAGTGCTGAACGCCTGCGCGGCCGCGCCGCTCGCCATCAAAGCCGCAATCGTCGCCTGCCGCTTCTCGTAAGGAACCGTGTCCCCGATGTACGCGAGCGTGAGCGGAATCAGCCCCGCCGCGGCGGCGCCGGTCAGCGCGCGCAACGTGACGATGGCGTAGAACGATGGCCACAGCGAACAGCACGCCGTGCCGACGCTGAAGGCGACCATCGCCCACGAGCACACGGGGATTTTGCCGAAGCGATCCGCGAGCGGCCCGAACACGAGTTGAAACAGCCCGTACGGCAGCGTGTACGCCGATAAGATCCAGCCCGCGCGCGCCACGGACACATCGAGCTCCTTAGCCAGGGTCGGAAGTAGCGGCGCCACCACGCGCACGTCCAGATTGACCATGAAAACCGCGGCCGAAAGCGCGTAGAGCAGCCAGCGCTCCTGCCGCGCCGCGACCGACGCCATCTTCAGCCGCGGCTTCCGTGCGCTGTCATAACGCCGGGGAGTATGCAGGATTTTCGATAATCATTCAGCGCTCGAGAAAAGGCGTAAAATCATGCTCATGTCGGACGTTCCTTCGCTTGCGCTCGATCGCTGCCGAGTGGAACGTGCGTTGTCGGCAACGGTCGAGATCGTCGAAGCAGGCCCCGCCGACCGCCACTTCCCGGATCGGGTGCACGAGACACTGGGCGTGTGCTTGAAAATCGGAGCCGACCACGACGTGCGCGCCGACGGCCGCGAACTGCGCTATCCGGCCAATTCCGTGTGTGTTCGTCCACCCGGCTGCGTGTGGGCGACGCCGAGCACCGGCCAGGTCGGCTTTCTCTCGTTGGACATCGAAGCCAGCCACCTTCCGGACGGGGGAGCCTCGGGCAGTATGCGTTTCGCGAACCCCAGGCAGCTGCCGGACCTGCGACGTGTGGTGCGCCTGCTGCGCGGCTCGGCTGCTCCGCTCGAAAAGCAAAGCGCCGTAGCAGAGTTGGTCGGCGCCTTGCTCGAAGCCGAGCTCTTGTCCAGCGCTGACGTCGGTCGAACGCCCTCGCCCCACGCAGTCACCCGCGCTCGCGAGCTGCTCCCGGCATAGTCAATTTCATTCAAGAACCCGTTGGCGAGCCTTGCTATCGGCACGGGATGCAGGCCATTGCCGACACGGTGACCCGCGTCGTTCACACGATTGACGCGAAACACTGGGACGAGCTGCGCGCTCTCTACGCGGACAGCGTCCGGACCGATTACACGTCGCTCTTCGGCGGCGCTCCTCAGCAGCAAACCGGCAGCGCGCTGATCGAGGGTTGGAAAGCTGCTCTCGCAAAAGTGGCGACGCACCACATGCTCGGCCCCGTCGTGGTGGGCACGCATGGCCCGAAGGCTAGCGCAGCCTGTCACGTGCGCGCGCTGCACCACGCGGAGCGCGCGCCGAGCGGCCAATACTGGGAGGTGCTCGGGCATTACCGCTTCGAGCTCGAGCAGGCCGCGTTGGGTGCCTGGCTCATTACGAGCATGACGCTGATCACATACATGCAAGCGGGCAACGCCAAGCTGCTCGAGGAAGCGAACGCGGCTCCGTAAGAACCCATCTCAGCACGGCTGGTCAATTTCATTCAAGATATGGGGCGCACCGCAGCCCTAGACTGTGCGCATGCTTCACGAAATACCCACCGTTTTCACGAGCGACGGCGTGCCCCTGGCAGGAACGTCGTTTCGAAATTCTGGCAGCCTGACCGAACGCCAGCCGGCAGTCGTGATCAGCGGCTCCTGGTTGAACGTCAAGGAGCAGATGGCCAGCGTCTACGCGCGCCGGCTTGCAGAGCGAGGTTACACCACCTTCGTCTTCGACTTCGCAGGCTGGGGCGAAAGCGGCGGTGCTCTGCGCCACGTGGAGATGCCCGCACAAAAGGTGCGCGACATCACGAACGCAGCGCGCTTCGTCGCCACCCACTCTTTCGTTGACTCACAGCAAGTCGGCTACCTGGGCGTCTGTGCCAGCGCACAATACGGCCTGCGCGCGCTGGCCGAAGGCGCGCCGATTCGATCCTTTGCAGCCGTGGCCGGGTGGTTCCACGACTACGCCTCGGTAGCGCCGTTCTACGGCGACGCCACGGGCGCGGCCCTGCGGCTCGAGCGCGCTGCGCAGGCACTGGCACGCTACCGCCGGGGTGGCGAGATCGTAATGGTGCCGGCATATGCCCCGGGTAACGACCGCGCGGGCATGGACTTCGAGCTCGATTACTACGGCAACCCTGCGCGCGGCGCCGTGCCGAGCTGGGCCAATCAAATGGCTGAAATCAGCTGGCTGCACTGGCTCCCTTACGACGGGCTTTCAGCGGCTCGCGCGGTTGAAACCCCGACGCTGCTCGTTCACGGCGACGGTTGTGCGTTACCGGACAACGCTAAACGTGTGCACGCAGCGCTCGCGGGGAAGAAGCAGCTGGCGTGGCTCGACGGTACTCAGCAGGATTACTACGACCAGCCGGCGCACGTGGCCACTGCCACGGACCACGTGCACGGCTGGTTTCAAGAGACCCTGCGCTGACCTCAGCGGGACAAGCTAGCGCGCTCACCCGAGTCTTCCGCCGCGCAGGTTACTTTGACGGTTTGAGGATTGTAGATACCGGCGGTGACGATATCCACGAAGCCGTTGGCAAACGACGTCTTGGTTTCGATCTCCGACCAGCCATTCGGGCAAATCTTCTCGAGATCGTAAGGGCCGCTCGCCTCTTGTGTGCCACCTACGAAACCGGAGTGCCAGCGGTCATCCGATTCCATGGGCGTTTCACCTGCGGCTTTGCCCGAGCGAATCGTGGTCGAATAACAGCCGCTCAATGCCACCGTAGTGGCTACGAGCAAGAGCAGTTTGTGCTTTGTCACGGTATCACCTGATTGTTCGATGCGAGAGTCTTCGAATCACACGTTACGTAAACCTTGCGGGGCGCATACACACCCAGCGTCACCACGGTGAGCGCAGTCGTTCCCACGTTGCCACCGGTCTTGACGACACCGGCGCCTTGCGGGCACCACTCGTTCACGTCGTAGTCCTTGTCACCGACCAGACCCCATACGTAGTGGTCCGCCCACTCTTCGTGTGTCGGGTCCTTCTTGGCGAGCGCCGGATCTTCGACGAACGTTGCCTTGTAACAACCCGTCGTAGACGTCGCCGCCAGAACCAGCGCGAGCGTCGCGAATGTCGCTCGCGCACTGTGCACGATGCGGTTTTGAGCTTTCACGTTGAGTCTCCTCTTCATCACGCCAGTGGCGCGTGACCGAGCCCTCTTACACGAGTCGTGCCAGCTGCGAGCGAACGCTGAATGCCGCTGATTTCAGCCCAATCGACGTCCGCGGACGAGTGTCCGCTGCCGCTGCCGGACACTCGCGCGGACTCGTGTCCGGTTCAGCGAATCAGCGTGTAGAACGATCGGGATCGCCTGGCCAGCTTTGCGTGCGTGTGACGGCCGTCCACGGTGCTCCACGTGTCTCGTTGCTCGACGGGATTCGCAGCTA
>DATHEN010000644.1:0-8389 GCA_035318565.1 Polyangiaceae bacterium | reverse complement strand
GAATCGGGATGCCGAGGTGCAGCAGGCCGATACGCGCGAGCGTGACCGCGACGTTCAGCGTGAAATCGTGCGGTGCACCGGCGCTGGCCGGCACGAGCGCCAGCGAAGACCAGGGCCGCTTCAGCAGCGACAACCAGAGTTTCTGCCACTCCGGGTCCTGCCAAATCTGGGGGCGCTTTTCTATGTGTGGCGGCTCACGGAGCGCGAGCGGCGCAGGCGCCCGATTGTCTGTCATGTGCCTCCGTGGATCGGCTTTCGCGGGTCGAGGGGCGTCATCGTAGTACTGAATCGAGGTCGTTCTTGTCGGAATCAGACGGTCCGGGACGATAGTTGCAGCACCCTACGATGCCGTGTAGATGTGCACGAAACAAGCATGAATACGCTGATTCTCGCCGCGGGGCGCTTTGGACCAGCGATGAAACGGGCCATCGAGGAGGGGCGCGAGCCCCGCCTGGACGTGTTCGAAATTGCCAAAGTGCTCGGAGCCGACGTGCTCGATTACCTCGACGTCGAAAACTCGCGGGCTCCGGCGGTGCGCCTCGTTGCGCGCGCCTTGGGCCCTTCTCCGGCTCTGGCGTACCTCGGCTACCAAGCCAGGGACCGCTACGACGCAATCCTGACGACCGGCGAGGACATCGGTCTTCCGCTCAGCTCGCTGCTCAAGACGAGCCGCGTGCGGCCCGCGCACACCCTGATCGCGCACACGCTGTTTCCCGCGAAAAAGCGCGCGTTCTTTCACCTGTTGCGCGTACAGGATCGCATCGACAGAATCTTTGCTTACTCCACGACCGAAGAGCAGCTGATGGTCGGAAAGCTCGGTATCGATTCGAGCAAGGTGCAGCGCATCTACTATCACGCGGATCAACAGTTCTTCCGGCCCACGGACGCAGCCCCGGAACCGAACCTGCTGTGCGCCGCGGGCCAGCTCTTGCGCGACTACGATTGCCTGATCGAAGCGGTGCGCGACTTGCCCGTTCGGCTCGAAGTGGCGGCCGGCAGCCCGTGGATCGAAAACACTTTGAAGCCCCGTCAGGCGCTGCCGCCGAACGTGAGCTGGGGCAAAAAGAATCGTTTCGAGCTGAGAGCGCTCTACGCTCGCTCGGCGCTGGCCGTCGTGCCCATCCTGCAGAACGAGTATCAAACCGGGATCGCCACGATCCTGGAGATGATGAGCATGGGCAAATGTGTCATCGCCACGAAGACACGCGGTCAGACGGACACGATCGTGGACGGTGAAACCGGAGTGTACGTGCCGCCGAGTGATCCGCTCGCGCTGCGAAAGACCATCCAGCGTCTGCTCGCCTCACCCGACGAGGCCGCGCGCATCGGTCGCGCTGCACGGCGCTTCGTCGAAGAGAACGCCGGTCTCGATCGCTTCGTGGAGCGCATCAGCGCTGCCGTTCGCGAAAGTCACGCAGCACGCCTCGCTGCCTGAACCGCGTGTGAGTCAGGCGGCTTCGCGCTTTTTTGACGTGCGCGCGATCTCTACGAGTAAATCGGCGATCTGGTGCGCGTTCTTCTGCATGTCGAAGCGCTCTTCGCCGACTTGCCGCGAACGGCGACCCATGCGGCGCGCCAGCTCCGGATCTCGAGCCAGCTGCTCGATGCTCTCGCGCAGCGCGCGCGCATCGTCCACGTCCAAAACGAATCCGCTCTCGCCCGGCTCCACGGCTTCTGCGTGAGCCCCGACACGAGTCGTGATGATGGGTAGGCTCGAAGCCATGGCTTCGCCGAGCACGACGGCGAGACAATCCGCGCGCGTGGGCAGCACGAACACGTCCGATTCTGCGTAGAGCCTCAAGAGCTCGGCCGAGTGCGGCTTGACCCCGTGGTACACGAACACGCCATTTCCCGAAGGGATCTCGGCGCTCGTTACGAGATGTAATTCGCACGACTGGCGCAGGTGCGTGTGAAACACCTCGAGCAGTAGATCTCCGCCTTTACGCCGGAAGTCCCCGCCCACGAACAAAAGCCGCAGCGGACCGGGGCGGCGCGCAGCGCGCTGGCTCGGATCGGGAAAGTTCGAGAGCGTGGTTCCGGGCGGTAAAATCGTGACCCGGTTTCCATCCACTCCGTAGTCCCGCACCAGCGAATCTTTCGCCCATTGCGACCAGGTGGTGAACCAGTCGGGGTGGCGCATCATCGAACGGTGCAGCGCCAGCTTGACGCGCTCCACCGGCGCGGGATGCACCCGATCCCCGTACCAATTCGCGAGCTCGTCGTAGTTGCGCGGGGTCGCGTCGAGCGACATGAGCGTCGGAATCTTGCGCATCTGCGGCGCCGAGAAGAGCCCGATGGTCTGCGTATTGATGAACAGCGCGTCGAGCGGGTTGTCTCGGTGCGCGCGGGCAATCGCCAAGCGCGCGCGCACGCTGCCGCGCAGCGTCCAGTTTCGGCCGATCACGGGCACCCGGCCGAAGCTGCCTTCGGCGTAGGGGACTTCGAGCCACACGCACTCGATGTCGTCGCGCTCCGAGAGCGCACGCCGCAAGCTCATGCCGTAAGCTACGTGGCCCAGCGATTGTTCGAGTGCGAAACCAATTCGCGGTTTCATCGCGCGTTCGGCTGTCTCAGGCTTTGCTGCTGTCCGCGGCCCCGAGAGCTCCGAGCGCGACCAGACGCTCGCGGAAATCCGCGATCGTGCGGCGCAGCCCCTCTTTCAGCGGGATCGTGGGCTCGAATTTCAAGAGCTCTTTCGCGCGCGTGATGTCCGGCCGGCGCTGTTTCGGATCGTCGGCAGGCAGCGGCTTGTGCACGAGCGGCGTGGACGAACCCGTGATCTCCTGCACGAGCTGCGCGAGCTCGATCATGGTGAACTCGCCGGGATTGCCGATGTTGACCGGGCCATCGAGCCCGTTTGGCAAGCTGGCCACGCGGAAGAAGCCTTCGATGAGGTCATCCACGAAGCAGAAGGAGCGCGACTGCTTGCCGTCTCCGAACAAGGTCAGCGGCTGCCCCTGCAGCGCCTGAACGATGAAGTTCGACACGACGCGGCCGTCGTTGAAGGCCATGCGCGGCCCGTAGGTGTTGAAGATGCGCACGATGCGCGCGTCCAGATTCCAGACGCGCTTGGCGTCCATCAGCAGCGTCTCCGCGCCACGCTTGCCTTCGTCATAGCAGGCACGCGGACCGATCGGATTCACGTGGCCCCAGTAAGACTCGGGCTGCGGATGCACGTTGGGATCGCCGTACACCTCCGACGTGGACGCGTGCACGACGATGCAGGGCCTGCCGCGCGCCATCTCGATCAGGCGCTGCGCGCCGACCACGCTGGTCGTGAATGTCGCGTACGGATCGTGCTGATAGTGCACGGGGGACGCGGGGCACGCGAAGTTGAAGACGATCTGCGCGTAGACGTGAAGCGGCTCTCGGATATCGCCCGCCTGGAAGTGGAAATGGGGATCGCGCGACGCCTTCGAAAGGTTCGTGAGGTCGCCGGTCATCAGGCTGTCTAGCCCGACCACCTCGAAACCCTCGTCGAGCAAACGGTCGACCAAGTGCGAGCCCAAAAACCCTGCCGCGCCGGCGACGAGTGCAGTGCGACGGATCGACCCAAGTCCCATGTGCCGTTACCTTTCTGAGCGAACGCGCTAGAAGAGACGATTTGACGCACCCTCGTATCATCGCGTTCGAGTCCCGTCCAGCGGCCCTCCGCCCCGGACGGCGAGTGCCAAAGCGAGACACCCGAGCACGCACACTCGCACGAGTGGGCACGCCGCAACAAAGGCCTTGGGAAAGAGCCGCTGAAGTTTTCAGCGGGCGCGGACGTTCGCAGGCGGGTTTCTTGGGTTTTTCGCCGTGCTGAAGCGCTGAGTCTCTACGCGCGGCTGCCGCGGCGGCCTACGCCTTGGTACACGAGGCCGGCTTCTTCGATCTCTGCGGCGATCATGATGTTGCGGCCGTCGAACACGTGCTTGCCGCGCATCAGCTGCTTCAGCTTCGCCGTGTCCGGGGACCGGTATTGGCTCCACTCGGTGGCGAGCACCAGCGCGTCGGCGCCGCGCACGGCCTCGTAGTGATCGGCAAGGAGCGTGACTTGCTCACCGATGCCGGCGCTTTGGATGCGCTCACCCGCCGTTTCCAGCGCGCGTGGATCGCTCGCGCGGACCTTGGCGCCGGCGGCGACCAGCTTTTCGATGAGGTGCAAGGCCGGAGCTTCGCGCACGTCGTCCGTCTTCGGCTTGAAGGCCAGACCCCACACCCCGATCACCTTGCCCGAAAGATTGCCGAGCGCGGTTTGCAGCCCGCGGAACATGTCCTCCACCGGCTCCACGTTGGCTTGGACCGTGGCCTCCGCCACCCTCATGGTCAGACCGTGCTCGCGGCCGGTGCGCACGAGAGCGCGCAAATCCTTCGGGAAACAGCTGCCGCCGAAGCCGAGACCGGGGTACAGAAATTCGAAGCCGATGCGGCTGTCGGAGCCGAGCGCGATGCGCACGTCCTCCACGTCACCGCCGGCGCGATCGCACAAGCGCGCCACCTCGTTCATGAACGAGATCTTGCAGGCGAGCAGCGCGTTCGCTGCGTACTTGACGATTTCTGCGCTCTTCGGCGTCAT
The DNA here is from genome assembly GCA_035318565.1 of Polyangiaceae bacterium. Lineage (GTDB taxonomy): Bacteria > Myxococcota_A > Polyangia > Polyangiales > Polyangiaceae > DATDJP01. The sequence continues at coordinate 3,831 of DATHEN010000644.1, read as the reverse complement.
GCGTAAGAGCCGGTTCCGCTGGCGGTTGAATGGCGCGTACAGGCGGTTCAGGAGCTCGAACGCACGGTCGTCGTCCGTGCCCACCACGATGCGGTCGGGCTTCAAGAAGTCGTTGATGGCGTCGCCCTCCTTCAAGAATTCGGGATTGCTGACGACGCTGATGCGATGCTTGTCTTGGCGGGAGACTACCTCGCGTACCTTGTCGTTCGTGCCCACGGGCACGGTGCTCTTCAGCACCAGCACCAGGTCGCTCTTGGCGAAACGCGCGACGTCCTCAGCCACTTTCAAGACGTGCGTCAGGTCCGCCGATCCGTCCTCGTTCGGTGGAGTGCCCACTGCCACGAACACCACCTGGCGATCGGCGATGGAGCTCTCGATGTCCGAGCTGAAGCGCAAACGGTCCGGGCAATTGCGGCGCACCAGGTTATCGAGGCCGGGCTCGAAGAACGGAATGTCCCCCTGTTCGAGCTTCTTCAGCTTCCTCTCGTCTACGTCGACGCAGACCACGTCCACACCGCTGTCGGCGAAGCAGGCACCTGCGACGAGCCCAACGTAACCCGAACCTACGATTGCAATCTTCATGACTTTTTGAACGGCACGCGCCCACCGTGCGCGCGTGCTCCTCCGGACCTGCCACGAGCCCGAGGCACCCACTCGGCGCGCCGCCCCAATGCGGTACGCGCGTAGCGGAGGGCTCTGGCGGCAATTTTCATGCGGGGAGCAAACTACACGCTTGCTTGCTAGCGATCCAGCCCGCTCGCGAAAGGCCGCGGCCGGCGCAGAACCGCGCGGATACTGGCCCGGCACATTTCAGCGGCACTGCTCGACGGCCCCCACTCGCGCCAGAACGCTTGACGCTGCGGCGCCGCGATCTATGACTTTGCCCGTGCAGTTCGTCGCCTGATCCACCGCGCGCCGCAAGACCGTCGATGCGACGCGCGGGCCCGAAACTCCGCGCTGTTCGGCCGTTTGGCTCGAGCAGCTGTGTGCTCATTTTCGTGTTTCAGGTGAGGTTCGCATGGCATTCACGTCGGGTTTACCCGCACATTTTTCTTCTATTTTTCATCAGCTCGGCCAGCCTGAGCTGACCCTCGGTCGAGTCGTACACGACAGCGGTGGACTGGTGCGCGTTCAGACGAGCGCGCAGGAAACCTCGGTATGCAGCGCGCGGCGCGGCGAGGCTCTGGCGCCCGTCACGGGCGACTGGGTAGCAATCGAGCGCGCGGGTGGCGTCATCGAGCACGTTCTGCCCCGCCACAACGAGTTCTCTCGACATGCACCGGGGCGCGCGACGGCGCGCCAGACGCTCGCCGCCAACGTCGACTGGGTGTTCATCCTGATGTCCCTCGACGGCGACTTCAGCGTGCGCCGCATCGAACGCTATCTGACGCTTTGCCACGCGAGCCGAACACGCGCGGTCGTGTTCCTCACCAAGGCGGACGCCTGTGGCGATGTCGCAGCCCGCGTTGCAAGAGTCGAGCGGGTTGCACCCCAGACACCGGTGCACGCCATCGACGTCGTGGCGGGGATCGACGCAGAAAGTCCGCATCAGTATCTGGGCAAGGGTGCGACGGCTGCGGTGCTGGGCTCTTCCGGTGTCGGCAAGTCCACGCTCGTGAACGCGCTCGTCGGTCGTTGCGCCAGCGCCACGCAAGCGGTGCGAAAGAACGACGACAAAGGGCGTCACACCACCAGCGGCCGCGCACTGTTCCTACTCGAGAATGGAGCAGCGCTGATTGATACACCTGGACTGCGCGAGCTCGCGCTGTGGGCCGACGCGGAAGACGTTCACGCCGCATTCCCCGACGTTCACGCGCTGACACACGCATGTCGCTTCCGCGATTGCCATCACGGCTCGGAGCCGGGCTGCGCGCTCCGTTCCGCTGGAGAGCGCGGCGAAATCGCGGAAACGCGCCTGGAAAGCTACCGAAAACTGCTCAGCGAAAGCGAGGCGCACGGCGCACGGCGCATGCAGCACGCGCGCCGCGCGCGAGGGCGTGAAATCGCGCGCGCGGCGCGGGACATTCAAACGCGCAAATACGGCCGGCGCGATTGAAGCCGGCCGATTGCCGAGCGTACGTGCATTGCTACCGTGTCGTTACGCGCCGTTCACGCGCGCCCACGCCTTGCAGTGCACGTACGCAAGTGCATCATGATTTCGATCGAAAAACACATCCAGCTGGCATAACACACGAGCCCCATGTCCAAGGTCAGCGCCGGCCTCATCATGTATCGCTTCCGAGAGCGGCTCCGAGAGCAGCTCGAAGTTCTGCTCGTGCACCCAGGTGGACCATTCTGGAAGAACAAGGACGAAGGAGCTTGGTCGATACCCAAGGGTGAAGTCGAACCCGGCGAGGAGCTCTTGGCCGTCGCGCTACGCGAGTTCACGGAGGAGACCGGAATCGTGTCTCGCCCGCCGTACACGCCGCTCACGCCGATCCAGCAACGCAGCGGCAAGACAGTGCACGCTTGGGCGTTCGAAGGCGACTGCGATCCGACTCAGATCCGCAGCAACACCTTCAGCATCGAGTGGCCACCCCGCTCGGGCAAAACGGCGCTCTTCCCCGAGGTGGATCGCGCCGATTTTTTCGAGTTGGCTCACGGCCGGCGCAAGCTGAACCCGGGCCAAGCGGCTTTTCTCGACGAGCTCGAGCGCGTGATCGGCATGCTGGAATAGACGCCTCCGCGCCATTCTGTAGCCGCCGCCAGCGACAAGCTGGGAAAGGACTCGACTCGAGCCTTGCAGTCTCGGAGCCAAATCCTTAGGTTTGCGCCTCGATGCAGCGAGCGAGCGCGGGTTGGCTTCGGCGACACATGCCCGCGGCGTGCTTATTTGCAGCCACTTGGGCCGCCGGTGCAGAAGCGCAGGCGCCCGTCGCGGCGCCCGAGCTGGCCCCTCCCGAACAGACCCCTTTAGACCCTCCCGCAGAGAAAAAAAAACCGGAGCCCGAGGCCGCGCCCGCAAAGCCTGCACAACCGCCCATCGCGGCGGACGAAAAGCGCCCCGTACCGAACTACGACGGACGCGAAGAAGAACCCACCGACGCGGGGGACGTGCTGATCTGGGTACCGCGCATCGCGCTGTCACCCTTGTACCTGGTGAGCGAATTCGTGGTGCGCCGCCCGATCGGGTGGCTGGTCACCGCCGCGGAGCGCGAGCGGCTGCCGGCATTGTTGGTCGACTTCTTCACGTTCGGCCCCGAGCGCAATATCGGTATCGTTCCCACGGGGCTCATCGATTTCGGCTTCAAACCCAGCGTAGGCCTGTACTTTTTTTGGAACGAGTTTCTGGCCGACAACAACAAGCTTCGCGCGCGCGCCGCCACCTGGGGCAAAGACTGGCTGAAATTTTCAGTCGCGAATCGTACCGAGATCTATCCGGGACACGAGCTCAGTCTGCGCGCAGAGTTTCTGCGCCGCCCGGACTGGGTCTTCTACGGGCTCGGTCCCGACGCGCTCGATTCGGATCGCGCACGCTACGGTTCGACGACGATTTCTGCCGGCTTGAGCTACGACGCGCTGCTCTGGCGCTCGAGCCGGGTGCAAGCGTTCGTGACCGTGCGGGACGTCGACTTCGAACCTGGTAAGGGCTGCTGCACGGATCACTCGCTCGAGTATCGAGTCGATCAAGGAGAGCTGGCTGAACCCGTCGGCCTCGAGGGCTTCACGATCTTGGAGCAGGGCGTCGGCATCACGTTGGATTCGCGACCACCGCGTATCCTCGAGCCGCCCAAGGACGTCGCCGACTTCGTTCAACCTCCGGGCTCCGGGGTGCGCTTGAACGTGCGCGGTGCCCACGCCGCAAGCCTGAGCCGCAGCGCGCCGCTCGAA
>DATHEN010000643.1:0-3037 GCA_035318565.1 Polyangiaceae bacterium | reverse complement strand
CGTGCGCGCGCGAACTTCTCGTAGCCCTCCGCGACCGCTCGCAGCTCGGCATCCTTCTCGAATAGCGGCTCGAACTGCTTTCGCGCCTTCTCGCGCTTGGCCGGGATGTACTCGTTGGGCCAAAGCCCCTCGTGCGGCTCGTACGACTTCAGCACGTTGCGCGCGACCGTCACCTTGTGCACCTCGTCGACGCCGTCTGCGATGCCCATCGTGGGTGCGCCGGCGTACATGGCCTGCAGTGGCAAGAGATCGGTCGTGCCCAGCGATCCGTGGATGTGCAGCGCATTGAACGACACCTCGCGAAGCACCCTGGCCATCGTGTACTTCACCGCGGCGATGTCGGTCCGCGTCTCGGCGGTACTGGAGTTGTCGATCTTCCAGGCGGTCTCGAGCACGAAGAGCCGAAGCATCCTGATGGCTGCATACGAGTCGGCGATCTTCTCCTGAACCATTTGATGCTCGGCGATGACATGGCCGTGCGATTCCCGGCTCAGAGCCCGCTCGCACATCATGTCGAACGCGAGCTTGCAGCGCGCGAGGGTGCGCATCGCGTGATGAATTCTGCCGCCGCCTAGCCGGCGCTGCGCGAGGGTTCGGGCGTCGCCTTCGGGTCCGAGCAGGTGGTCGGCCGGCACCCGCACGTTCTTGTACTTGATGTGATTGTGCGTGCGCGGTTCCGGCATGAACTCCACGCCCGCCGTTTCGCGCGGCACCACGAACATGCCGTTGGTGCACATCACGAACAGCAGGTCGGCGGCGCGGCCGGCACTGGTGAACCATTTCTCGCCATTGATGACCCACTCGTCACCATCGCGAACGGCGTGCGTCTTGAACAGCTTCGGATCCGATCCGCCCTGCGGCTCGGTCATCGAGTACGCCGACCACAGCTGTTGGTTGAGCATCGGCTTGAGCCAGCGCTCCTTTTGCTGCTCGGTCCCGTACGCAGCGAGCATCTCCATGTTGCCCGTGTCGGGCGCACCCGCCCCGAACATCTGCGGCGCCGAGGGGTAGCGACCGATGACCTCGTTCAGCAAGCCGAGCTTGAGCTGCCCGTAGCCCGGGCCGCCCAGATCCTTGTCGAGGAAGATCGCCCAGAGCCCTTGCGCCTTGATCTGATCCTGCAGGGCCGTGACCAGCGCCTTGACCTTCGGATGCCGGGCGCGCACCGCGTACGGAAAGACGAAGCTCAGCGGCTCGATCTCGTTCTTGCAAAAGTCATCGACCCAATCGAGCTTCTTCTGAAACTCCGGTTCGGTGCTGAAATCCCATGCCATGGCTCACTCCGCTTCGTGCTGTGGTTGATGCGCGCCGAGCATCCTCGCGGACACGAAACGCCGTGTCCAGAGTCCCGGTTCGGGCCAATTGAGCGCGGCCGCGAACAGTTTTCGCGACGAGCTCGGTCTTGTTTGAAAAGGCGGCTCACTTCGAGCGCGCTTTCGGAGGCAAGAACCGATGAAACTCCATCAATTTCCGCTCTCGCCGAACTGTCAGAAGGTCGTCGCGCTCGCCTACGAGGTCGGCGTCCCGCTCGAAACGTCCGCGGTCGAGCTGTTCAAGGGCCAAGCCCGTACGCCCGAGCTGCTGGCGAAGAACCCCAACGGCAAGCTCCCGATCCTCGAAGACGGTGACTTCGTGTTGTGGGAGTCTAACGCGATGCTCGGCTACATCGCGGCCAAGGCGGAGCGTACCGATCTCGCACCGACGACGCCGCGCGAGCGCGCCGATGTCGACCGCTGGCTGTCGTGGCACAACGCGCACTTCGGTCCGGCGATCGGCAAGGTCGCGTTCGAACGCGTGGTCAAGAAGCTCGGCGGGCTCGGCGCAGCGGACGAAGCGGTCGTCCGGCAAGGCGTCGCCGAGTTCGCACGGGTGGCGGCCGTGCTCGACGAGTCGCTGGGGTCGAAGGAATATCTGTGCGGTAGGCTTACGATCGCCGACTTCGCGCTGGCCCCTTACGCAGCGGTGACCGAGAGCTGCGGTCTCGACTTCGCTGCGTTTCCCCGAGCCAAGCTCTGGCTCGCACGGATGACCGAACGCGAGAGCGTGCGCAAGGCGCTCGCGGCCGCACGCGGAGCACAGTGAGTGGCGAGCTCCGGCCCTGATCCCAGCGCGCAGTCGAGATCCGCATCAGGCGCGGAGTGGGCGAAGCTGGTGGAGCCGCACCGCGCGGCGTTGCGGCTCCACTGCTATCGCATGCTCGGTTCCTCGCACGACAGCGACGACATGGTGCAGGAGACGTTCGTGCGCGCGCTGCGCTCGTTTCACACGCTCGCCGAGCCCGGCGCGCTGCGCGGATGGCTCTATCGCATCGCGACCAACGTCTGTCTCGATGAGCTGGCGCGACGACCGGGCCGGCGCGCGCGAGGCCCCGAGCTCGGGCCACCCAGCGATCCCGAGCAGCTGCCTGCCGCCGCGACGCCGGACGAGGACTGGCTCGAGCCGTTCCCCTCGTCTTGGCTCGCGGGCGCGGTGCCGGATCCCGGCACGCAATACACGTTGAAGGAGAGCGTCGCGTTGGCGTTCGTCGCTGCGCTGCAAGTACTGACTCCGCCACAGCGCGCAGTGCTCTTGCTGCGCGACGTGGTCGGACTGTCCGCGGAACAGACTGGGCAGGCGCTCGAATGCTCGGTGTCGGCCGCAAACAGCACGCTGCACCGCGCGCGGGCTGCGCTCGAACAGCGGGTGGGCCCGCGAGCCAACTCGTCTCCCGAGCTGACGACGCAGGTAGACCGCGAGCTGCTCGAGCGTTACTTGCACGCGTGGCAGAGCGGGGACCTTCAGGCGATCATCGCCCTGCTTCACGCCGAAGCGACGCTCTCGATGCCGCCGAACCCGACGTGGATCTCGGGCGGCGACGCAGTCGCCCGGTTCTTGACCATGCGCGTCAAGCAGCCGCTCGAGTCCCAGTTGCTCCGCTTCGTTCCGCTCGAGGTCTGCGGGAGCCTGGGGGTTGGCTTCTACCGCGTTCACGCTGATCCGCCGCCGCCAAGCGCTGGCGCGCTGCCGCTGGACGTCGGCCAGGCGCGCTTCTACGCCG
>DATHEN010000642.1:0-3322 GCA_035318565.1 Polyangiaceae bacterium | reverse complement strand
AAGGCGCGGAGCTCGACACACTGGCTCTAGCTCGACGTGCGGCTACCTCGGCTCGGATCCGTTTGGCCGCCGGTGCACCGGAGCAAGCGCTGGCGCTCGTTGCGGATGCGCCTCGCACTGCGGCGACGCTCGAGGCACGTGCACTCGCTGAGCTGGCGCTCGGTGCGCGCACGTCCGCCTGGCAAAGCCTCGAGCGCGCGGAAGCCCTGGCGACGGGCGTCGAGGAGCGAGCACGCCTGGCTGCGGTAGCCGGCTCGATCGCGCACGCCGCTGGAGATGCGCAGCTGGCGCTCGAACGCTTTCGCAGCGCCGCGGCCCAGGCAGCGCACGCGGGTGCGGTACTCGAGGAAGCCAGCTATCTCACGGGAGTCGCCGCGGCGGCGAGCAACACCGGCGATCTGGCCGACGCGCTCGGCGCGTCACGTCGCGCCATCCTGCTGTTCGAAGCTCTCGGACGCGCGCCCGATGCCGCGCGCGCCGCGTTGTCGCGCGCCAGTGCCTTCCTGGCGGCTGGTGCGCTCGAAGAAGCCCGCGACGCGGCGCTCGATGCGCTCGCCCGCGCCAGGCTCGCGCGGGACACGCGCTGTGAAGCGTACGTGGAGCTCTGCTGTGCGGATCTCGCGAGCGATCGCGGAGAAGCTCGAGGGCACGCCAGTCGAGCAGAGAGTTTGCTCGCGGAAGCGGCGCCCGAAGACACGCTCTGGGTCAAGGCGCGCCTGCTCCGTTCCGGTGCCCCGGTGGACACCGAGGCCTGTGACGCAAACGCGCGGTTGCCCAACGTGCCCATCGAAGCGCGTCTGGAGTGGTGGGCCGCACGAGCGCAAGTCGAAAGCGAGCAGCAAGGACCGGGCCTCGACACGCGGCCCCTGGCCGAGCTCGCGCAGCTAGCGGGTGAGCGTGCTCCCCGCGCCACCCTGGGAGCCGCGCTGGCGAGCGGCATCGCGCTCGCCCGGCGTGCGGGGCAGGGAGAGCTCGCGCGCAAGCTGTTGGCGAGCCTGAGCGACGCGGCACGCGAGCTGCTACGCCGAGCTCCGCCCGAGCTCAGAAGTACGCTTGGATCGCTGGCTTGGGTTCGACTCGCCGAGCAGCACGCAGCGGGTGGCGTCATCCCCGAGCAAGTGGGCGACGTGGAACGGCTCGTGCGCGCGCTGGCACGACGGGGGGCGCTGCAGCCGCTGCTGAACGACGTACTGGACGCGCTCGTGCTGTGGACGGGCGTGGAGCGCGGGCTGCTCTTGTTGCGCGCCCCAGGGGGCAAGCTCGTCCCGCGTGCAGCCAGGAACCTCGCGCGACGGGACTTGCCGCCCGAGCAGCTCTCGCTCAGCCGTACGCTCGCGGAGCGCGCCCTCGCCGAAAGGCAGCCCGTGATCGCCGTGGACGCCAGCCGCGAGCTTCCCGAAGTGTTTACCAGTGTGCACGCGCTCAAACTGCGCAGCGTGCTGGCGTTGCCGCTGCTGGCGCGCGGCGAAGCCTTCGGTGTCGTGTATCTGGACGACCGCGTCCGCAGCGGCGCATTCGGCGCGCGCGAGCTAGCCTGGGTCCATCTCATCGCATCTCTCGCGGCGGTGGCGATCGCGGACGCGCGCGATCAATTGCTGTTGCGGCGTGCTGCGCGCCGCGCCGAGCGCGCGGAGCGGCGCCTGGCCGCAGAGCTCGCCGAGCGCCAGCTGCAGCTCGAGCTCGCCGAACGCGAGCTGGCGCGCACGCGTGAAGGGCGTGAAACGCGCTTCGCGTACGACGAATTGATAGGTGGAAGCAGCGCGCTTCGCAACATGTTGCAGGTCGTGGATCGGGTCACCGCTTCGGACGTTCCGGTCTTGCTGCAAGGTGAGTCCGGTAGCGGCAAGGAGCTCGTGGCGCGCGCCATTCATCGCAACGGACCGCGCGGGAGTCAGGCGTTCGTGAGCGAGAACTGCGGTGCGATTCCCGAAACGTTGCTGGAAACCACGCTCTTCGGTCACGTGCGCGGCGCGTTCACCGGCGCGAACCGACCGCGCGCTGGGCTGTTCGAAATCGCGGATCGTGGCACGCTCTTTCTCGATGAAATTGCCGAGATGAGCCTGGCCATGCAGACGAAGTTGCTGCGGGTGCTCGAAGAGGGAGAGTTTCGTCCAGTCGGCGCCGAGCGCGCGCGGCGCGTGGACGTGCGCGTGATCGGCGCGACACACCGGGATCTCGAGGCACGCGTCGCGGCCGCTCAGTTCCGTGAAGATCTGTTCTATCGCCTGAACGTGATTAGGATTTCCGTGCCCCCGCTGCGCGAGCGCCACGGAGACGTGCCGCTCCTGATCCGATACTTCCTCGAGCGCCACGCGCCCGGGCGCAAGGTACGGGTCAGCAAGCCGGCCCTGCACGCCCTGACGAGCTACTCCTGGCCCGGCAACATCCGTCAGCTCGAAAACGAGATTCGGCGTGCGCTGGTGCTTGCGGACTCGTTGATCGAGCTCGCGCATCTTTCGCCCGAAGTCTGCGACCGGCGCCGTGGCGAGCAATCGCGAGCGAGCGGCTTGAACGTCCGCGAACGCATAGACGCGCTCGAGGCGGAGCTCGTCAGCTTGGCCCTGCGGCGTACGCAGGGCAATCAGACCAAGGCCGCCGAGCTTCTGGGGCTATCGCGCTTCGGGCTGCAAAAAATGATGAAGCGCCTGGACATCTCGCCGCTTTACGCGCGCATTGGGGCAAAGTAGCTGGAGGGCACCATGAGCGACCGCCCCGCGCGCCCGGTGCTGAAGTGGGCGGGAGGCAAGACACAGCTTCTACCCGAGATTCTGAAGCGGCTGCCCGGCGCGATCGAAACTTATTACGAGCCGTTCGTGGGCGGCGCGGCCGTGTTTTTTGCGCTGGCCGCGCAAGGGCGTTTCAAGCGCGCCGTGCTGTCCGACAGCAATCCGGAGCTCGTCGGCCTGTATCGGGCGCTGCAGCGCGACGTGGATGGCGTGATCCGCGCGCTCGGCAAATACCGCTACGACGAGAGCGAGTACTATCGAGTGCGCGACTCGGCGTTGCCACGCAGCCCGGCGGCCCGCGCGGCGCGTCTCATCTATTTGAACAAGACGGGTTACAACGGGCTTTATCGCGTGAATCGCGCGGGGCAGTTCAACGTGCCGTTCGGCCGCTACCGCAATCCGACGATCTGCGACGCGGACAATCTGCGCGCTGCGGCGCGCGCGCTACGAACGGCGGAGGTCCGGGTCGCTGATTTTGCGCGGGTGAGCCGCGCCGCGCGCGCGGGCGACGCCGTGTACTTCGATCCGCCCTACCTGCCGATCTCGAAGACGGCGAGCTTCACGGCCTACGACCGCCATGCTTTTGCGCTTCTCGA
>DATHEN010000641.1:0-2311 GCA_035318565.1 Polyangiaceae bacterium | reverse complement strand
ATGACGAGGGTCTTCAAATGGACCCGCGGGCACTCGCGCAGCCGCAAGCGCTTCTGCAGCTCTTTGCGGCGCTTCAGCTCCGCACGAAAGGGCCCCGAAGGCGCTCTGCCATGCAACACCCGCAGCTCCACCCCGCGATTGGCGAGTTGTTCCAGTGTTTCCAATATGGAAACGTAACGCCCGCGCGCGCGAGCTCGCGTGCCGAGCGGCGCTTCGACGAACAACTCCTTGAGGTTGGCCGTCCCGATCCAGAGCGACACCCGCGCGCTCGGGAGCTCGCGGCTGACCACCTCTTCGTAGTGCTCCGCGCCGGACAGCAATTTCAGGCTCACGCGCCGCAGCGGCAACTCCGACTTCGCGCGCAGCCTCGGTGTCATGCGATCCACTCCCGAAAAAAAGCCCTATCCCCCGCGAGCGGAGGATAGGGCCGCTAAGCAACAGACGTACGGAGGAGTAACGGAGAACCTGCTGAACCTTAGCTATTTTGCCGGCGCTGGAAGGCCGGCGTGTCCCAATCGTGCTCGAGGCTCGACGGGAACGTGATGCGCTCGCGCACTTGCGGTAAAAAGCTCTGCGATTCACGCGGCGCGTTCGCCTGCAAACTCGCGGCGGCCGCGGCCGGCTTGCGCGATGAAGAGAACACGGGCACCGTTTCTCGCATGTCCGAGCGCGGCGCGGGCGCTCGCGACGAGGGCGCCGGACCGAAACCCTCGCGCAGCGAAACCTTCTGAGCGGGGCGACGCGTTTCACGCAGCGCTTCCACGGCTTCGCTCGACACCGAGTCGAAGCCGGTGGCGATCACCGTGACCTTCAGAGCATCGCCCATGGATTCGTCGATGCTGGCGCCGAAGATGATGTTCGCTTCCTCGTGCGCCTGCTCCTGAATGAACGAGGCCGCCTCCTGGATCTCTTTCATCTTCATGTCGGGACCGCCCACCACGTTGATGAGCACGCCCGTTGCGCCGTCCACGGAGATGTTGTCGAGCAAAGGCGACATCACCGCTTGCTCGGCGGCCAGACGCGCCCGACCTTCGCCCTTGGCACAACCGGTGCCCATCAGGGCGCGGCCCATGCTGTTCATGACGGTGCGCACGTCGGCGAAGTCCACGTTCACGATACCGTCGAGCGTGATCAAATCGCTGATGCCTTTGACGGCCTGGAACAGCACCTCGTCCGCCTTGCGGAAGGCTTCCACGAAGGTGAGCTCGTCGTCACCGAGCATCATCAGCTTTTCGTTGGGGATGGTGATCAGCGTGTCGACATGTTCCGTGAGGAGCGCGATGCCCTGTTCGGCGCGGCGCGCACGCTGCCGTCCCTCGAACACGAACGGTTTGGTCACGACGCCCACGGTGAGCGCACCCTCTTCGCGGGCGAGCTGCGCGATCACGGGGGCCGCTCCCGTGCCCGTACCGCCGCCCATGCCCGCGGTGACGAACACCATGTCGGCGCCGGCAATGGCCTCTTTCAGCCGGGTCACGTCCTCGAGCGCGGCCTTGCGGCCCTTCTCGGGATCCGCGCCCGCGCCGAGGCCGCGGGTCACGGCCGCGCCGATCGGAATCTTGATGGCGGCGGCATTGGAATTGATCGCCTGCGCGTCGGTGTTGACGGTGATGAACTCCACGCCGTCGAGGCCGAAGTGGATCATCGTGTTGATGGCGTTGCCGCCCGAGCCACCCACGCCGATCACCTTGATGCGCGCCTGATATTCGCGCATCTCGTCAGCAAATTCGATCGAGAAACTCATGATAACTCCTCCCGGATCGGCTCGCGCCGCCGTCGTTCGCGCTGCGTCGGATCCGAGGGCTGCCTTCCCTGTACCGGACCTTCTGCGTCGCGAACTTTTATGTCTGTCGTCGTCGTCGTCTGTTAAGCGTTTTCTTCAAGCTCGAAATGACTCACTGAAGCAGCTGGGGGTCAGAATGCCGCCCGCAGCCAGCTCCAAAATCCGTTACGGCGCTGCTCGAGGCCCAATTCGAGGGCGTCTTCGCGATCGCGCATGGGTTCGGGTGCAGCGGCCGCTTCGGCGCGGCCGTAGGCGTCTGCCAACTGCTGCGCGCCGTAGCGCACCAAGCCCACTCCTGTGGCGTACTGCGGCCCCTGCACGAGCTGCACGATGCCTTTGACCCCGACGGGAAAGCCGAGCCGCACCGGCATGCCGAGGATCTCTTCGGCGCACTCGACCATGCCTTCCATGAGCGCTGCCCCGCCGGTCAGCACACAACCCGAGCTCACCTGTTCGAGCAGCCCCGTTTCTTCGATGCGGCGGCGCGCTTCGGCGAAGATCTCTTCGACGCGCGGCTCGATGATGTCG
>DATHEN010000640.1:0-2863 GCA_035318565.1 Polyangiaceae bacterium | reverse complement strand
CTGGGTGCTGGTGCTTGGCGCGGCACTGGCGGGCTGGTTCGCGCGCAGCGGAGTGGACCGAGCTGCCCAGCCGGGGATTCGCTTTCGTGAGCCGGAGCCCGGGCGGCGCTCGCCCGTGCAAGAAGCGTTCGGCTTTCGAGTCGGCCGCACCACGCTGGCTCAGGCGAAGGCGCGCTTGTCTGCGCTCGGCATTGCCTGCCGCGATGCATCGCCGGGCGGCTCCGTGGACGTCGTGAGTGCGGCATCGAGAACCCGGCACGACGTTGCGCAGGTTCGGCTGGCCTGCGAGGACGTTCGCGCCACGAGCATTGGCGATCGCATGCGGTCGCCCGCGCTGGGGCGGCTGCTATTGATTTTCGACGACACCACGCGTCCGCTCAGGCACGTGTCTTTCGATCGAGTGCGCTCGGATCCGCAACAGGCGCTTGCCGATTTCGAGGACACTCTGCGGGCATTCTCCAAGATCCATGGCGCCCCGGCCGCGCGATCGCAGCGGTTTGGGACGAGCTCCCCAGCTGCGCTCGAAAAGCTCGCGCCCGTGTGGGCCACGTTCAACTACTCGGACCTGCTCGCGAAAGTCTCGATCTTGAACATGGGACGGCGCGGGATTCTGGTCAGCGAAATCGTCGAGGTGCCTTGGCCGGTTCGGGCCGACGCGCCAACGCTGCGCTGACGGCCGCTCGCGGTTCAGTCCACGTCGTGCTTGCGCATCAGCTTTTGGATCATCTGGCGTGAGACCTCGGCCAGTGCCGCGGCTCGCGTGACGTTCCCGCCGCTCTGTGTGAGGAGAGCGTGCAGGTACTCGCGTTCGAAGGCGTCGGTGGCAACGCGCCTGGCCGTACACAGCGGCGCGACCGGTTTCATCGCAGCGGCGCTCTGACTCGAGCTCGTTCGCAGCAGCCGATCGGGTGTCACGATGAAGCGCTGCACGGCGTTGCTGAGCTCACGCACGTTGCCGGGCCAACGGTGTGCGCGGAACATGCTCCAGACTTGCTTGGGGATCTCGCTCGCGGAACGCGGCGGCTTGGCTAGCGCCAGAAAATGTTCCACGAGGGCCGGCAGGTCGTCCATGCGCTCGCGTAGGGGCGGGATATAGACGTGGGTGGCGGCCACCCGGAAGTACAGGTCCTCCCGGAAGTTGTGGCGTTCTACCTCGGCCGCGAGATTGCGGTTGGTTGCGGCGATGAGCCGCACGTCGACCGGGATCGTCCGCTCGGATCCCAAGCGGCGTACCTCACGCTTCTCGAGCACGCGCAGAAGCCGCGGCTGCAGGTCCCTCGGTAGCTCGCCGAGCTCGTCCAAGAAGATCGTACCGCCGTGGGCCTGCTCGAACACACCGGGGCGCGAGTTTATGGCACCGGTAAACGCGCCGCGTTCGTGCCCGAAGAGCTCACTTTCGGCGAGCGTCGGCGCGATCGCGCCGCAGTCGAACACCACGAACGGCCCGTCCGCCCTCGAGCTCGCTTGGTGCACGGATTCGGCGACCAGCTCCTTACCGGTGCCGGTTTCGCCTTCGACGAGCAACGTGACGTCCGTGGGCGCGATGCGCATCAGATCGGCGAACAGTTCGCGCATGCGCGCAGACTTGCCGAGGAGCGCGCCGAAGCGGTCGTCGTTGGCTTGCTCCTTTTCGACGATGTCTGCGAGCAAGCTCAGCGAGAGCACGGTGTCGCCGAGGCGCACTTGCGCGCTCTCCCGGATCACCGCATCGAAAAACTGCGTGCGTCCGAGCGTCAGGCCGTTCGTCGAGCCCTCGTCCCGGACGCGAACGCCTCCCTCGAGCGGCTCGATTGTACAATGCTGGCGGGAGACCGTGCCGTCGCTGAGCACGAGATCGTTCTCGAAGGAGGTTCCCACGCGCAGGCAATTTCCGGCCAGCTCCCGGGACACGCCCGCGTCCGGGCCCTCTACGACGGCCACGTGAATCTTGGCGTAGCGAACGCGGGTCGGAGCGGTGCGGGCGCGCGTGGCTTGTTCGAACGGGGTCATGTGCCGTGAGTACGGCGAACACCCGCATTTCGATCACGAAATCCGTGTCTCGTCGTCTGCCGTATGTACTGCCAACCCCAGGTAGCCAATGTGAGCTCGGACTCGTTACAACGGTGCATCCCTTTCACGTCGAGAGCCCGCAGGGCCGGGGCGCTGCGCGTGGCATTGGGATGCGCGCTCTCGGGGCTGCTGCCGGCGTGCAAGGCCGAGCGCATTTCCGAAGATTATTCGCTGCTCGTCCAAGTGCAGAGTGATCCCGGGCGCGCTCTGGCGGGCGCCGTCATTTCGCTCGAGCATCAGAAAATCGGCGAATCGAACGAGCAGGGCAGGGCGCAGCTCACGATTCGCGGAAAAGAGGGCGAAAAGCGCGAATTGGAGGTGACGTGCCCCAAGGGCTACAAGTCTCCGAGCGCTGCCATCCGCGTGTTCCTGCACAGGACATCGAACCTCGGAAAAGTCGCGGAATACCAGGCTGCGTGCAAACCGCTGACTCGCTCGGTCGTGGTGATCGTGCGCGCAGACAAGGGGCCCGCTCTGCCCGTTCGGTATCTGGGAGGCGAGGTGGCGCGCACGGACGCGAGTGGGGCGGCGCATGTCCTGCTCGCGGTCGCGCCCGAGAGTGACATCGAGCTCGTGCTCGATACGTCGGGGAACTCGAGGCTCAGGCCGCGTTCGCCCAGTGCGCGCTTCGTGGTGCGCGATCGCGACGAGGTATTCGTGCTCAACCAGAGCTTCGAGCAGTCGCGCCCGGTGATCGTGCGTGCTGCCCGCCCCAGTGAGCCCGACGTCCCGCAAGAGATCCGATCGACGTTGCCGGCTGGGCCTTCACGAGCCAGCGCGCGGCCGCTGCCGACTCCGCGCGTTGCGCGCTGAG
>DATHEN010000639.1:0-3896 GCA_035318565.1 Polyangiaceae bacterium | reverse complement strand
CGGTGATGACGGTATCGAAGCCGAGCTCGTCCTTCATGCGGCGTACGAGCTCGACCGGAATCGAGGCGGCGCCCGTGACGGCGAGCCGCAAGTTCGAGATGTCGAACCGCTCGCGATCGGGGTGCGCCAAAAGGCTCTGATAGAGGGCGGGTGGCCCGGGCAACATGCTCACCCGATCGCGCGCGATGCGCTCGAGCACGGAAGGCACGTCGAACACCGCGTGCGGCAAGATCGTGGCACCGCTCAGCAGGCACGCGAGCCAACCAGCTTTGTAGCCGAAGGCGTGAAAGAACGGATTCACGATCAAGTAGCGATCGCCGGCGCGGAGACCCACGACTTCGCTCCATGAGCTGAACGCGCGGATGTTCTGCGCGTGCGTGGTCATCACGCCCTTGGGCTGACCGGTGGTGCCGGACGTGAACAAGATGTCCGAGACGTCATCGCCGCTGATGCTGTCTGCACGGGCGGCGACGGCGCTTTCCGAAACCTCTGCACCGAGCTTTTGAAAGTCCTCCCACGTCACGGCGCCGTCGCGCTCACCGCCGAGTACGATGACCCGCTCGAGGTGCGGGAGGCCGTGCGCGGCGCCGCCGAGCAACCCCAGGTAGTCCGTGCCCAGGAACTGATCGACCGTGAACAAGAGGCGCGCGCGGGTCTTCTCGAGGATGAAGCGGGCTTCGGCGCCCTTGTAGCGCGTGTTGATCGGTACGAGCACGGCTCCGGCGAACGACGCGCCGAGCGCCGCAACCACCCAGTTCCACGAATTCGGCGCCCAGATGGCCACGCGATCACCCCGCTGCACACCTGCGGCCAGACACGCTCCACACGCCGCGAGCGCTGCCGTTTCGAGCTCTGCAAAGCCGAGCTGCCAAGCGCCGTCTTCGATTGCAGTTTTCCCGGCGAAGCGCCGGACGGCCTCGCGCACCACGGTTCGATAGGTGTGCGGCTGCATCTCGGCAAAGATAGCGGCTTTTCGCGCCGAGTGAAACATGTTCTACTCGGCGAGTGACGCAGCAAGAAAACAGCGCTTCCGGGCATGGTCTGCTCGCGGGCAAGACGGTACTTCTCACTGCCGCGGCGGGCAGCGGCATCGGGTTTGCTACGGCACAACGCTGCGTGGAGGAGGGCGCTCGCGTGTTCATCAGCGACACGCACGAGCGGCGCCTGGGTGAGGCCGCGCGCACTTTGAGCGAGCTCGCTGGAACGCAAGTCGTCGCGCGCCGCTGCGACGTGACCCAGGAAAGCGAGGTTCAAGCGCTGCTCGCTGCGGCAGTCGCGGAGCTCGGTCACATAGACGTGCTCGTCAACAACGCCGGTCTGGGCGGCACCGCCAACGTGGTCGACATGACCGACGAGCAGTGGCAGCGCGTGCTCGACATCACCCTGACCGGCACCTTCCGGGTCACCCGAGCCGTCCTGAAGCACATGCTCGAGCGTCGCTCGGGAGCCATCGTCAACAACGCTTCCGTGCTCGGCTGGCGGGCGCAGGCCGGCCAAGCGCATTATGCAGCCGCCAAGGCGGGAGTCATGGCGCTCACGCGCTGCGTCGCCATGGAAGCTGCCAGCGCTGGGGTCCGCGTGAACGCCGTTGCACCGAGCTTGGCGATGCACCCTTTTCTGGCCAAGGTCACGAGCGAGGAGCTGCTCGCCGAGCTCACCCAGCGCGAAGCCTTTGGCCGCGCCGCCGAGCCGCGCGAAGTGGCGAACGTCATCGTTTTTTTGGCGAGCGACCTGGCCTCATATCTGACGGGCGAGGTCATCTCGGTCAGCAGCCAGCACGCCTGAGCTCTTACTCGGCCCCGCTCAGGCTGCGACGCAGCTGCAGCTCGATGCGCGCGGCTCGGGGCGCTCGTCAGCGCCGGCGCCGCAAACGCAAGCGACCCAGGCCTACGCCCAGCGCCGTCAAGATCCCGAAAATACTGATGTTTCCGGCAACCACGCTACCGCGACCGAGCTGACAGCCGCCCTCGGACCCGGCGCCTGGGGAAGCTCCCGCACTGGGCGCGTCCGCGTTCTCGTCGAAGCCGCCCGTGTCGCCACGAACCGCTCCACCGTATCCGCTATAGGACGGCGCCGTGCAGCGGTAGTCGTGCGTCACGACAGTCTCGGGTAGGTCGCACACCGGGCGATCTTCCGGATCACCCGCGCGGCTCGGCGGTGGCTCCGCGCATCCGCTGCTCACCGAACCGTGATCGACGCACTTCCAATCCGCGGGGCACTCGCTGTCGGCCTCGCACTCGTCCACCAGGGACTCGCACGCGAACACGCCACTCGGTTCACACGAGCAGTCGTCAGAGCTGACGGGCGTCTCCTCGCGCGCGCTCGTGCCTCCGGAGCTCACCGGCGGTGGCGCGTCGGGACCCGGATTACCACCGCAACCACAGCTCTGCTGCTCCACACAACGAAATCCCGCTCCGCAATCCGCAGCAGTCGTGCAGGGCGCTGCGTACGTCGGAATGCAGGCCTTCTCCGTCAACTCTTCACAGGTCGGAGTCGGCTCGGGTTCTGGCTCCGGGCATTCGGCGCCCGCGGGGCACGGCTTCACGCTGCTGCCATCGCTCGCCGAACAACGCGTGGAAGTGTGCTCGAAGCAGAGCATGCCAGCGCCGCAATCGGCATTCGAATCACACGACGCCCCCGCGACACACGCCCTGATCTCTCCACATCCCCTCGGGGTCGGGCACTCTTCGCCTTCAGGGCAAGGCGCCACGGCGCAATCGCTCACACCGACCGCCTCACAGCGGTAGCCGCGGTCGCAGTCCGTATCCGCGCCGCACGTATTGGGATTGGCCAGCGCGCCACTCGCGTAAGACAGCCATGCACCGGACACTGCCAAAACGAACGCGGTCGAACGAAGTGTAGGCATACGTAAGCTCCTGATTTCGCTGCGGGGGGCGGCAAACAACCGCTGAGCGACTCTGAGCAGACACTATGCCACGGCCGAGTTTGCTGGATTGCGCCCAGATCGCGGCCGGAGCGAATTGAGCCACACGGATAGTGCGCCGCACCGCGACCTCGCGATCAGACCTTTGCCCGCCTGCGCGCCCTGCTCCAAGATGGCGCCCTCCGCATGTCCGCGCAATCCAGGCAAGCTGCGCCGCGTCAAAGTGCCAAGCGCTGGCGCGGACCTGCGCTTCAGGTGCTGCTCGTAGTCGCGGTGTACCTGGCGGTGAGCGCCTGGCAGAAGCGGCATGCGCTCGACGCCGCATCGCCGGCGCCCGCGCTGCGCGGAGTCACATTGGACGGACGCGAAGTAGGGCTCGATCAATTGCGCGGCAAAGCGGTGCTCGTGCACTTCTGGGCGACTTGGTGCGGCGTGTGTCGCCTGGAGCTCGGCAGCCTGAACGCGCTCAATGAGCACCTCCCCGCCAATACCGTGCTGCTCAGCGTGGTGGCCGATGGCGAGAATCCCGAGCGCATCCAACGCTTCGCGAGAGAAAACGACATCCGATACCCCGTGCTGATCGCGGACGAAGGCGCCGCTCAACGCTTCGCCGTGAGCGCTTTTCCGACCAACTACTACGTGGACGAGGCAGGCGTCATCCAAGACGTGACCGTCGGCATGTCGAACCGCCTGGCCATGTGGCTGCGGCTGTGGTGGACGTAAGTAAGCTGCGGCACGCACTTTGCGTTCTCTCGGCGTGCGGCGAGAGATTGGGTGGGAGGCGAGATGTTCCAGCGAAAAATCCGCGCACGAATCTGCACATTGGCTTTTGGCTTGGCCCTGTTTGGCTGCGGCGACGCCGGTGTGCCACCTGGCACATCCGGACAGCCCGATCCGAGTAACGAGCGGCCCGGTACGCCTGGAACCGCGGTGCAAACCGAGCTACCCCCCGCCGAAGCGGAACAAGCGCAGCGCATTCGCTCGGAGCTCGACGGCGTCAAAAATCTGAACG
>DATHEN010000638.1:0-3535 GCA_035318565.1 Polyangiaceae bacterium | reverse complement strand
TCACCCATGCCGATGATGCCACCCGAACAGACGGTGATGCCGGCTTTACGCACGTTGCGCAGGGTGCACAGGCGATCGTCATACGTGCGCGTGGAGATGATCGAGCGGTAGTGCGCCCGGGACGTATCGAGGTTGTGATTGTAGGCGTCCAAACCGGCTTCTTTGAGTTTCTCCGCCTGCTCGCTGTTCAGCATGCCCAGAGTCACACACGCCTCGAGCCCCATACCCTTCACGCCGCGCACCATTTCGAGCACGCGTTCGAAGGCCGGCCCGTCCTTCACCTCACGCCAGGCCGCGCCCATGCAAAAGCGCGTGGCGCCGTGCTCCTTGGCCCTGCGCGCGGCGGCCAGCACTTCGTCCACCTTCAACATCGCTTCGCCCTTCACCGGCGTCTTGTGGTGGCTCGACTGCGAGCAGTACGAGCAATCCTCCGGGCAGCCGCCGGTCTTGACGCTCAGCAGGGTGCACAACTGCACCTCGTTCTGGACATGGTGCGCGACGTGCACGGCGCGAGCGCGATCCACGAGCTCGAACAGAGGCAGCTCGTACAGCGCGCGAACCTCGGCCAGCGACCAGTCGTGGCGAATCGAATTGGGCATTGCGGCGGGATTTACCCCCATTTGGCGGTGCTCGTCCAGGCTGGGGGCTGGCGCGTTGGGGTTCGGCGGCGAATCTCGCATTGAGACGGAGTGCGTCATTGGCGGGCTCGGGCTCGGAGGTGGGCTCTAGAACCCCATGGCGGCTCTGGCTACTTCTCGATCTACCAGGCCTTGGCGGACTAGCTCTCTCAGGGCGAACTCGAAGGTTTGCATGCCGTACATGCTCTGACCGTTCTCCATCAGCTCTTTTAGCGGCGGGTTGCCTACCGGGCGTTTGATCGACTCGCGCACGGAGCCGGTGGTGATGAGCACTTCGGCGGCGAGTGCCATGCCGCCGCCATCGGCCCGCGGGATCAAGCGCTGGGCTATGACCCCTTGCAGGGCGTCGGCCAGGCGGTCCCGCACTTCGTCCCCGTCTCCCTCGATCAGCGCCACCACGCGGTTTACGGTGCGCAGCACGTCCGGCGTGTGCAGCGTCGAGAGCACCAGATGACCGGTCTCCGCTGCCTTGAGCGCGATGTCCATGGTCTCGCGATCGCGGATCTCACCCACCTGGATCACGTCCGGATCCTGGCGCAGCGCGGCGCGCAGCGCGTTCGCGAAGCTCTTCGTGTCCAGGCCGATCTCGCGCTGACTGACCGAACAGCGGTTGTCGTTGTGGAGGTATTCGATCGGATCTTCGATGGTCACGATGTGCCGTGACATGGTGCGATTCATGAGCTCGACCATGGCGGCGAGCGTCGTGCTCTTGCCGTTGCCAGCCGCACCGACCACGAGCACGAGCCCGCGATCCTTCTCCAGCAGTTTGTGGCAGGCCGCCGGCGCGCCCAGCTCCTCGAGCGTGGGCACTTGCACCGGAATGACGCGCATCACGATCGCCAGTGAGCCCCGCTGGCGGTAGATGTTCACGCGGAAACGGCCCACACCGTCCACGGAGTACGACGTATCGTACTCCATGATCTGCTCGAGATGATTCTTGAGCTCTACGTCCGCGACGAGATGCCGAGCGAGCTCTTCGGTATCCGCGGGCCGGATGCGTTCCAGACGAAAGTACACGAGCGCGTCCCGCACGCGTGCGCCCGGCGGCTGCCCGACCTTGAGATGGACGTCTCGCGCGCCCGCTGCCACGGCCTTGGACAAGAGCTGGTGCAGGTACTGCTCCGAGCTGTACGGGTTACGGACCGAGCCCGGCTCCAAGCTGACCACAGCTGAAGAATAGCGTGACTGGCACGCTCGGCACTACTCCGGCCGAGGAGCTTCTCGTCTTCGGGCTGGGAATGCCCGGGTTCGTTTATGCGGTTGCAGAGCCCTACCCCCCTGCGCTAATACGCTTCGCTCCGCGGCATCGAACCACGGAGCGCGCAGCCGCCGTGCTTCGCGACTTGTCCAGGTAGCTCAGTCGGTAGAGCAGTGGACTGAAAATCCACGTGTCGCCAGTTCAATTCTGGCCCTGGACACCCCACGAAAACAGCTAGTTCCGCTGTTCACTGAACAACTCCTCGGGACAGTTCTTGGGACAGTTACTTTCCTGAACGCCTGAGAGGAACAACGTTCGCCGGCAGCTCCGCCAGCTCGGGGATCGCCTTGGCGATGCCCGGGAACGGCTGGTAGTCGAGGTCCGACAGCGTCCGCGCAGCGCGCGCGTAGCGAGCTCGCATCTCCGGCGTCAGGTGGCCCGTGCGATCCGAGATCCAGCCGTCGCCCCTGCCCTCGCGCATGGCCCAGGTGACGAACGTTGCGCGTAGGTCGTGGAAGCGGAGCGGCTCGACATTGTCAGGCCCGCCGAACAGCGAGGCTCGCTGGATCTTCGCCGCCTTCAGGTCCTGCCGGAGCACGTGAGCCTCGCGATGCTTGGACGGGAGCCGAGGCACGAGCGGTAGGTGCCCCTTCGGACCGCCGTTGTACGTATGCCAAGCCTTCAGCAGGTCGGTCAGCGTCTCGGGCACCTCGAAGAGCTGGGGCAGCCCCGTCTTGCTCTTCAGTGACGTCAGGGTGCGATGCTGAAAGTCTACGTCGCACCACTTCAGGGCGTAGAGCGAGCCCTTGCGGAGGCCCGTGTAGACCGCGAGCGCGTAGAGCACGCGACGCTCGATCGCAACGTCGCGGCAGCCGAGCAGCGCGATGAGCTCCGAAGGGTAAAGGAACCCGAAGAGCTTCTGGGCGTCGCGGCCGGGCCGAAGGTAGTCCGACACCGGGGAATCGGCGCGCAAGCGCCCCGGGCGGATCGCCAGGTCGAAGAGCCGCCGAAGGCACTGGTAGAGCTGGAAGCGCGACGCCTTGCGCCAGGGGCGGCCATACTTCTCGCGCGCCGTCCTCTCCGCCTTGGCCATCACGCTCTCGATGTCCTGCTCTGTCACGTCCGCAATCGCATGATCGCCGAGGTCCGGATACACGTATGCCTTGAGCCGGTATCCGTCCGTCTTCGCGCTCGCCTTCGGACGGAGTGCATTCACCTCGCCGTGCAGGTTGTAGAGCTCACCACTCGTCCAGCGCTCGCCGAACTGCCGGACCGTCAGCTTCTTTTCACGCTCCGCTTTTTTGATTGCGGCGAGCTCGGTGCGAACCCGCTCACGCTCACGCTCGCTGACCGCGGCCGCCGTCTCTTCCGCGCGCGCATCACTCATTTCGTGGCATGTGCAGGTGCCGTCGGGGAACTTGCAGAGCCGGTACCAGGGGCGTGTGCCGTCGGGCAGTGAGACGCGCACCCAACGATGGTCACCTCGCCACTGTGGCGAGCCGGCGCCCTTGGTACGGATCTTTGCGGGCGGCTGGCCTTTCTGCTCACGTGGCATTCGCGCTTCCTTTCTTTGCCCGCCGTTCGCCAAGCAGCTCCCGGACTTGTTCGATGTTCGAGCACGCGAGCAGGTCGGCCAGATCCTCACGGTAGCAAACAGCAGCCCATTCGAGCTCTTCGGTCCCGGCGCGGCACCGCGTCA
>DATHEN010000637.1:0-3520 GCA_035318565.1 Polyangiaceae bacterium | reverse complement strand
CGCCGAGCTTGCGGTAAAAGCGCATGGCCGTTTCATTCCAGTCGAGCACGGCCCACTCGAACCGCGCGCAGTCGCGCTCGCATGCGATCTGAGCCACGCGCCTGAGCAACGCCGCGCCCACACCGCGCCGGCGTGCGCTTGGAAGAACGAACAAATCCTCGAGCCACACACCGCGCTTGCCACGCCAAGTGGAATAGCTGTGAAAGAACAGCGCAAAGCCCACTGCAGCGCCGTCTAGCTCCGCGAGCAGGCACTCGAAAGGCGGCTGCGGCGCGTTCAGCTGTGCCTGAAGTGTCTCGGCATCGACCTGAACCGCCTCGGGCTGCCGCTCGTATTCGGCGAGCTCCCGCACGAAGCTCAAGATCGTTTCAGCATCGGAGGCCGTCGCAGCGCGAATTTCGAGCATGGCGCCGCGAGGGTAACATCGGCACTCGGCCTACCGCACCCACGAGGCGCCACTCGCTCGAACTCGACGCGCGCTGGCCGAACTAACCGATTTCGCAGTCGGGGTACGGGACGCAGGTGCCGGAGCCGCCAGCACCGGTCGAACCGGAGCTCCCGCCGGCTCCACCCGTACCGGCACTGCCGCCGCTTCCAGCGCTGCCTCCGCTGCCGCTACCGGCGCTGCCCCCTGCGCCGCCAGCTCCGGCGCCACCGCCGCCTCCAGCGCCGCCGCTACCGTCGGGTTTTCGAGGGCAAAGCGGCGCAGGTGCGGGCGTGGGCGCGCTCGTGGCGTTGGCGGCAGAACCGATCAGGAGCGCCGCTCGGCTGGCCGGGGTGCCAGCAATGGCGGCGATGTCAGCGGAGACCTTGGCGAGCGCTTCGAGCACGGCCGCAGCTTGGAAGTCGAGCTCGACGGATGCATTGGCGCCGACGCCGCCGACGCACACCGCGGCGTCCACTTTGACATTCAGTGAAGCGCAGAGCGCGAGTCGCAGCTGCGCTTCGAGCTGCGCTTGAGCTTGCGCGCTCGTCTTCACCAGACCTTCCAGCGTTCCCGCCACGCCGCCGAGCAAGAGCCCCAACGGATTGAGGCCCAGCGTCGCGTTTGCGGCGAGTTTCGTCATGAACTTCAGCTTGGCGTCGTTGATCGCCGTGACGTCCACGGCGACGTCGATTTCGGCGATCAGCTCGAGACCGGCCCTGATGGCCGCGTCGACGACGGCCGGAGGGGCACCCGCCGCCTTGAGGCTCTGCACGACGGCATTCACGGCGACCTGCGCCTCGATCACGGCCGATGTGCGCACGGACGCGAACACCGCTGCCTGCAAGCCGACGTTCGCGGTGACGCTCACCGACAGCGACGCCGCCAAACTGCCCGCAAAGCCGAGGCTCGCGGCGACCTGAGCGTGCGCCGAGACCTCCGCGCTCACCGACGCAGCGACCTTGAGCGCAGCGTCGAGCTCCGCCAGGAATTGCGCCGTCACTTCGGCGACGTTGGCCTTGCCGAGCGCGGCTGCGTTCAAGCCCGCGTTCAGCTTCGCCAGCGCCTTGAGCTGCAATTCTGCCAAGACCTCGACGTCGATGGCTACGCCTGCCGAGGCCACGACCTCCGCTTGAAGCTTGCCGGCGAGCAGCGTCGCCTTGACGAGCGCATCGACCGCCAGGTGCGCATCGAATCCGGACTTGAGGGCCACGCCGAGGTCGGCCGCGAGCTTGGCGTCGATCATGGCGCGCGCCTGAGCCGCACTGTTGATGGTGGTCGCCTGACAGCCTCCGAGCTGCAGGAGCACCGCCGCCTCGAGTGACGTCTCGATGTCGATCGGTGCCATGACGACGACTTCGCCATTGACCTTGCCCGAGGCACCGAGAATACCGCCCGCCAAAACCTTGCCGTTGGCGTCGAGCACATGCCCCACGATGAGATCGACGTTCAGCGGGACCGCGACTTTGAATTCACCGTTCGCGCTCAGCTTCGCTTCGCCGAGCACTTCGAGCTTTCCGCTCGCGAGCACCTTGGACAGCCGCACCTGGACGGCCGCGTCCAGCGTTCCCGAGCCGCCAAGGCCCAGCTGGAGCAGCGGAGCACCGGTGCCCACGACGATACCCGTAACGAGTGATTGGGCGTGCATCGCGCCAGGTCCCGGATTGGCGGGCTCGGTCACGGGCGTGGGATCGGAGCCTCCCGGACCTTCCCCGCCACCGCGCCCCGGTTCGGAGTCGGCTCCCGAGCAACCGGCGCCGAGGGCCGCCGCAAGTGCCAGGATCCAAGCGTGCCGTCGGGCTGCCATCATTCGCATCGAGATTTCCTTTGGCCTTGCTCGACGTTGCTCGCTCACGCGCGAACCACGCGGCCCGGTCGGAGACGCCTACAGCAAGGCCTACGCCAGTCGCCGTTCGGCTTCGATTCGCCGATTCTCCGAACTTTTCAGTAGAGCGGGCAGATAGCTGCGACAGCGTTGTCGCGGCAGAGCGCGCACGTTGCCGCGACGGTCCAGTCGCGCTGATCGAGGACCGCGGGGCGAAGCCCGCAACTCGCCGACACGGCGGGACCTCCGATGCGGGAGCGCATGCGTAAAAAAATTGCGACAACGGCCGGTGAGCGCCGTCTCCAGGAAACAACGAAGCCGGAGCCCGCATGAAGGCTCGGCTCTGCACGGACAACCTGGAGACCCGCATGAAAAGATTCGCTTTAGGCCTCATCGCAGTCAGCGCCTTCGCTTTGCACTCGGCTTCCGTGTTCGCGGAAAACAAGCCTGCGCCGGCACCCAGCGTGCGTGCGCCCGTCAAGGGTCCAATCGCTGTCATCCTCCGCAAGGTGACGTGCCAGACCGCGGGCACGCCCACGGAGTTTCCGAACGGCATGAGGATCTTCAACAAGGGAAACTCGGTGCTCGCGGCTGGCACCAAGATTTCTTGGAAGTTCACGAACGGCGGCGGCGGCACACACACGCTGGCCGCGGCTCTGGCGCCCAGTGCCAGCGTCTTTCACCCGCAGGCTAACCCGGGCGGTATCGGAGCCGGCGCGCCGTGCACGGCCAAGATTCTGTGAGCGATCGCTCCAGCGAGTAACGGATGGACGGCGCGTGAAGGGGGGCGCGCACGAGGAACGCCCATCCATTGCAGCGGCCCCCTACCGCACCCACTCCTCACTACGCTCCCAGAGCTCGGCCGCCAGCGCTCGGTCCTGCGCCGCCTTGCCGGGTTCCTTGATGCGGCACTCGTCATAGTAAAGTCCGGACTCTGCTCCAGCTTCCGCTGACGTGGCGCAGTACAGCGAAGTGGCCGCGCCCTGCTCCGTAGAAATCATGCGCAGCTTGATGAGCGAGCGGAACGGCCACGGCACCGAGCGCCACACGTCGGACGCGACCACGCCCGGGTGCAGCGAATAGGTCGTGACGCCAGTACCGGCGAGCCGCCGCGCGAGCTCCGCCGCGAACAGCACGTTGGCCAGCTTCGACACCCCATATTCATGAAGGGCGGTTCTGGTTTTCGTCCGCAGCCGCACGGCGGCCCAGTCGATGCCCGACACGCTATAGTGCGCTTTGCTCGCAATCGTGACGATGCGTGCCGGGGCCGA
>DATHEN010000636.1:0-2695 GCA_035318565.1 Polyangiaceae bacterium | reverse complement strand
TGACACACTAGTCTTAGCCGAGGGCCTTCGCCCCTCGGACTCCCCGACACGCTCTCTCGCGCGCCGCTTCGTCGGCGCGCTCCGTTTCCGCCTCCGCTAAAGCTACGGCGAGACCTCGCCGAAGCGCCTTCGGCGCGCAGGCGGGCGCGTGGCTCACTCGCTGCCGCTCGCTCGCTGGCGACAGTCAGCCGCGTCCAGGTTGTGAGATTCTAGCCCGACTGGATATCGTGCCAGGCTCGTCACTACCGGCGGCCGCGCGTGCACGCTTCTGCCATCACAACCCCAGTTGCAACGGCTGGTCAGGCAACTCGTCTTCGAACATCAGTGGCGTCTCTCTCCATGCTGAGAGGCGTCGGCGTCTGAGGAGCCATGCCGCCAGAGACAGCGTCGCGGCTATCAGCAGTGCTTGCGTACCATTGACGGTGGCAACGCGAATCAGCACGACTCCGGCGGTCGTGAATACCACGAACGCAGCGAACCCAAACACCAAGGTGTGGGCCACGAGACGCTTGCCCGGCAAGTACGAGCACGTGAACGGGATGCGGCGCCAGTCGAGCAGCACAACATGCACGAACACGAAGCCGACGAGGGTTACGATCGTCGCGGCGATCACGGCTGTCGATCCCATCGTTGTCCACAGGAGGGGCGCGGCTGCCGCTACCGGCACCCCAATCACGTAGAGCGCCACGACCCGGTTCACGGCGCGCATCTGTTCGCACCGCGTCTTGATGTCCTCGGTCAAGCGGAAGATCCAGTTCGCGCGGTGTTCCATCGGCAGCGCGAGCGCCGCCCTGACGCCCACGCCGCACACGAACATAAGAGCAAACGGAGTCCACATCGCCACGCTGACGAGTGACGGGCTGGGTGGTTCACCAGATCCCACCCTGCCGATGATGCCCGCGCCAACAAGCCGATTCATCACGAGCCCCACACCGCAAGCGGAAAGGCCGAGCAGCACTCCCTGATGCAACTGGCTGCGGCCGAGCGTCGCGGTCATGAACCGGTAGACAGCGCGAAACGCCGGCAGCTGGCCGGCCTGAGCCAACCCGTCGGGCGCTGCGGGCATGGCTGCGATCGGTCGATCCCTCCTGGACCAGGAGGGGGCGATCGCAAGAGGGCGAAGCAGTAGGCGTTCGAAGTGCCTGAACAGCTGTACGTAGACGGCCGCCACGATTGCGGCCGCCCCGCCGAAAGCCGCGAGCGCGACTCCGGTCAACTGCACGAACCACGGGTCAGCGCTCCCGAGCAGCGTGCGCTCGAGCCCGACAAACCAGGAGGGCGGCACCAGCACGAGCAACCACGAGCCGCTCGCCAACGAAGCCCCGAGCCCGGGCAGGTGAAAGACGAACGGCACACACAAGACGAGCACCCCGAGCATGAGGCTCCTCGTCAGCGCTGTTAGCGCGTGCAATCGGTGGCGCGATAGGGCGAGCATAAGCAAACCGACGGACGCGGTGACGGCAAGCACTGCGAAAACCGAGGCGGCTACGCTTGCGAGCGCCCATGCGGCGAGGCGCGAGAACACAGCATGCTCACTGAACCGATTGATCGAGGTGAGCAGCATCAACGGGAGAAGCGACACGTGTAACAGGGCGATGAATATCCCCGTGAAGAGGAGGAGCGCCACTAGTTTCGCGCCGAATATCACTGCCCTGCGTACCGGCAGAGGCCCAAGAATTCGAAAGTCACGCTCATCGGGAAAGACGGAGTGGCTAATCAGAAGCGTCAGCAAGGCGACAAGGAGCATCGGGAGACCGATGAGGAACAGATCGTCTCCAAGAAGGGCCTGCCGGTACGGTTCCGGCGACGGCGCGCCCGAGAGAGCCGCGTACTTGCCGGCGTAGATGCGGGTCAACGCGAGCCCGATGGCGATGACTACGCCGACGGCGCCGAGCAACATGTGCGTGAACGAGTCGGCGCCTGCCGGAGTGAGGATGCCGAAGTCGAACATCGTATTGAAGAAATGTCCCGTGAGCCGCCACTCCCCGCGGTGGGAATGGGTCCAGCGCGTGAAGGCGGCCGGCAGGGTCATATCCCTTGCACGACGTCCAGAATCTGACGGGCCACAGGCGTGAAGTCGGCCTGGCGCGTCGCTCGGATGAACACCTCTTCGAGCGTTGGAGAATGCGCCTCGCGGAACGACGCGACCAGATGTTCGGCGACGATGCGGCCGTCCGAGAGGATCACGACGCGCGAGCAGAGCTGCTCGACCATGTCGAACCGGTGCGTGCTGAAGAGGACCATGCGATCGCCGGCGGCAAACAACCGGAGCAGCGTTCGGAACAGCAGGCCTGCGGTGACGTCCAGGCCGGAGAACGGCTCGTCGAGCACGAGCACATCCGGGTTGTGGAGCAGAGCGGCCGCCAGGAGCACGCGCTGCCGCATGCCTTTCGAGTACGCAGCCATCGTGGAGTAGCGGCTGTCCCACAGCAGCAGGAGATGCAGAAGCTCCGGAACCCGCTTTGCCAGGGTTCGCTCCGTAAGGCCCCGCAGCCGCCCGACCAGCATCAGATATTCGATCGCGGTCAAGTGGGTATACAGGTGCGGTTCCTCGGGCACGTACCCGATGCGGCGCTTGTACGCGACCGGGTCGTCCGACATGTGCACGCCATCGAGCCAGAGCGAACCCGCGCTCGGATCGATGAGCCCGACGACGGCGTTGACGGTGGTGCTCTTGCCCGATCCGTTCGGCCCG
>DATHEN010000635.1:0-3921 GCA_035318565.1 Polyangiaceae bacterium | reverse complement strand
GCCGAGCTGCTCGGCCCTGACGACGAATTGGACGACGACACATCATGGCGATTCCGTTTGAACACGCGACCGACCCTCAAGACCCCCGCGCGATGCAGATCCTCGCGAAGACGATCTACCGCGAGCTCCGCTCCACCGGCTTTTCCTCCGGGGATGTGATGGGCCTGGCAGGCGAGCTTCTTGCCCTGGTCACCGCCGAGGTGCGGAGCCAGTCGGCGCACGACGCCCGCTGAGCGGTCAAGCCGCACCGCCTCTTCAAATTCCTGGTCGTCGGGCCTCCGTTTCGAGACAATCGCCAGAAGGGAGTTCTGGAGCACCTTCTGTGATATCGAACGAGGTCGAGGCCAAAGCAGCCGTGTTCACCGTCGTCATCAGCGAGAAGGGCGGGGCTGAACGGCGCGAGTACTTCGATCGATCCGAGCTCAGCGTTGGTCGCGTGCAGGGCAACGACCTGGTGCTGCCCAAGGGAAATGTCTCCAAGCGTCACGCGCGTTTGCTGCATCGAGACGGTCGCTTCATCGTGACCGACCTGAACAGCACGAACGGCACCTACGTGAATCGCCGGCGCATTTCGCAGGCAACGATCGTGCGCTCCGGAGATCGCGTCTACATCGGCGACTTCGTGCTGCGCATCGAGGCGGGGGACGAGAAAGACGCCGGCGCGTCCGACCCAGCGGCCAGCAATCCCGCGCCGCAGCCGTCGAGCTCGCGGCAAAGCGAGCCGCCGAGCAGCGCTGCCGACTCGGAGCAGGTCATCTCCGACTTGCAGGTTCCAGCAGGTGAAGACAGCGGGCCGAGCTACCCGAGGGTGCCCGGGCCGCCCAAGATGCCGAGCGGTGCGCGTCTCGAGCTTTCGTCCGATGCGCAGTCGTCGTCGGGACGCATGCCCATCGTGGAAGCGCGCCCGAGTCTGATCGA
Organism: Polyangiaceae bacterium; assembly: GCA_035318565.1. GTDB lineage: Bacteria > Myxococcota_A > Polyangia > Polyangiales > Polyangiaceae > DATDJP01. Next base: position 3,003 of record DATHEN010000635.1, on the reverse strand, counting down.
GCGCATTTCGAGCACGGCTCAAGAAGAGCGGCTCGATGAAGACACGATTTTGCGCCGGCGCGCTCTCTCTCGCGTCGTCGATGCGGTCAAGGCCGGACTCGGCCTTCCGGCATTGCCGGAAGAGGTGGATGCCAGTTTGCGCGAGCGCATCTTGCGTGCCGTGGCCGAGCAATTGGAGGCCGCCAAAAGCAGCCCCGAGCTCAACGCGCCCAAGGTAAGGGAAACGCTGCAGCGCGCCGCCGAAGCAGAGCTGCTCGATGTCGGCCCGCTCGGCCTTGCGCTCGAGGATCCCACGGTCTCGGAGATCACGGTCGCGAAGTTCGACCACGTTTCGATACAGCGCGACAATCAGCTCTTGCCGATGGAACTGGCGTTCACGTCGGAAGAGATGCTGGGCCTGAGCATCCGCCGGCTCTGCCGCCGCGCGGGCGTGCCCGTTCATCCGAGCGAGTCGGTGATCGAACGTCGCCTGGCGGACGGTACCAAGCTGACGGCAGCCGTGGGCGCGGCGGCGCCGGCCGGAGCGCTCTTGGCCTTGCGGCGGCCGCGCCGTGTGAGCCTGTCGCTCGAAGAGCTGGTGCGGCGTGGAACCATCTCGCGCGCGATCGCCAGCTTCTTGCAGCAATGCACGGCTGCGCGGGTGAACATGCTCGTTGCGGGCGCTGCAGGTGGCGGCGCTGCGTCTCTGCTCAGCGCGCTGTGTTCCGCGAGCGGAGACGGCCGCGTGGTGGCGGTTCAGGAGTTCGAGGACGTGATCGTTCCGTCGTCTCTGGCGACTCGCCTCAGCATGCCCGACGACTTTCAGGACGCGGTCCGCGTACTGCGGCTCGCAGCGGCGGTACCCCGCGCGCGCTTGCTCGTGGAGCTCTCGAACCGCGAAACCACGCTGGCGCTGATGGAAGTGATCGGCGAGGGCATAGACGGCGTGCTCGCCGCGGTGCAGGCTGCCAATCTGCGCAGAGCACTGGCGCGGCTGCCCGCGGACATCCTGGCGGCGCGTCCGGGCATGAACATGGAAGCGGCGCGCGAATGGATTGCGAGCTCATTCGATATCGCGATCGAGATTTGCCGCCTGCGCGACGGTCGCCAGCGTGTGCTGCGGGTCAGCGAGATAACCGGCGCATCGGAGCGCGAGATTCAGACGCAGGACATCTTCACCTTCGCCATCGAACGCACGGCAGCGGGCGGTTCTATCGAGGGTACCTTCAGCGCCAGCGGCGTGGTGCCGAAGGTGGCCGAAGAGATGCGGGCGCGCGGCATGGCTCTCGAGCGCGCGCTGTTCACCCGCCCGCCGTCACGCTGATCGAGCAATCGACATGACAGTCGGTGCTCGAGTCGAGCGAGGTCCCGGCGCGGGAATTTCGGGCCCTCGCCCAGTCGGGCGCCTCGATAATTCCCATCGCTTCGATGGACTCGAGCATTAAACGGTGGCGTCGTCCTGTTTGGCTTTGGCCAACTTGCGGCTCATCATGCGCTTCTTGATCGCGCTCAGCTTGTCGATCATGAGCACGCCGTTCAGGTGATCGTTCTCGTGCTGTATCGCCACCGCGAGCAGCCCATCGGCCTCGAGCTCGAACGGCTTGCCCTCGCGATCGAGGGCGCGCACCTTGACGCGCTCTGCGCGCTTGATCTCTTCGCTCACGCCCGGAAACGACAGACACCCCTCGTTCCAGATCTGTAGTCCGTCGGCATCCAGGATCTCGGCGTTGATGAAGACACGGAGCTCGCTCGGCTCGTCTTCTCCCGCCACGTCGATCACGAAGATGCGTTGGTTGATGCCGATCTGCGTCGCGGCCAGACCGCAACCCGGCGCTGCGTACATGGTCTCTGCCATGTCGTCGATGAGCTGGCGGGTTTCGTCCGTGACCGTCTGGACGGCCTCCGCCACTTCGCGCAGCCGAGGATCGGGGTATTTCAGGATTTCACGAATGGCCATGAGCTCGGGAAATGTAACACCCGAGCCCCGGGCCGGCAACGCGGGGCCGCGCGCACGCGCGCCTCAAGCGCCGGGAGCCGTGACTTTGCGCTTGGGATAAACGAGCGATCCGGCCACGTAGGCGTCCGAACCGCAGAGCTCCCAGCGCGGCGATTCGATGCGCGGTGCATCGGCCGGCGTTTCAGGCCCGGCCCAGTCGACCGCACCGGGCCGACCGCGCGGACCGAGCAGCACCGGTGCCACGAAGACGTGCATTTCATCCGGCAATCCGGCCGCGAGCAGGCTGCCCGCGAGCTCCGCACCGCCCTCACAGAGCACGCTCACCACTTCGCGGGCGGCGAGCTCACGCAGCGCCGACAGCATGTCGCAGCGGCCCTCGGCCGTGGCCTGCACGCGAATCACGGCAACCCCGGCGTCCTCGAGCGCTTCGGCTACCGCGCGGGACGCGTCGTTCGTCGTGATCACGCAGGTGGGGGTCTCGCGCGCCGTGGTGACGAGTTGACTGCTCGTGGGCAGCCGCAGCTTGCTGTCCACGACGATGCGCACCGGATTTCGGCCCGGCACGTCGCGAACGGTGAGACGCGGGTCATCGGCAATCACGGTGTTGATCCCGACCATCACGCCGTCATTCTGCGAGCGCAGCGAATGCACCCGGGTGCGCGACTCGGGACACGTGATCCACTTGGATGCGCCCGTCCGGGTGGCGATGCGCCCGTCGAGGGAAACCGCGAGCTTCAGCGAAAGGTAGGCCAAGCGCTCGGTGATGTACTTCGACCAAGGCTTGATCAGGGCGCGCGCGTCCTTCTCGAGCGCGCTCAGTAGCACCTCGACCCCGCTCTCGCGCAGGCGCTCGATGCCGCCCCCTTGCACGTTCGGGTTCGGGTCCCGACAACCGATCACCACGCGCTTGATGCCTGCGGCGATCACGGCATCCACGCAGGGCGGAGTGCGACCGTGATGATTGCAGGGCTCGAGCGTCACGTAGAGGGTAGCTCCGGCCGCCCGGCTGCCTGCTGCCTGGATCGCCACCGCTTCGGCGTGTTCCAGCCCCACCGTCTGATGAAATC
>DATHEN010000634.1:0-5227 GCA_035318565.1 Polyangiaceae bacterium | reverse complement strand
AGCGACTGCGCATCCGCCTTGTGCTCACTCGACGTGTGCCGCGCGCCCGCGTGCCCGGACGGCGTAAAAAACGGCCGCGAAACCGCTACGGACTGCGGCGGCCCGGACTGCCCGAAGTGCGCCATCAGCAACACGTGTGGCGTCAGCGCCGATTGCGCCAGCGGCTATTGCTCGAGCAACGTCTGCACGCTGCCCGGCTGCAATGATCAGATCAAGAATGGCTCCGAAACCGACACCGATTGCGGCGGCGGAGGCTGCGCCCCGTGCGCCGATAACCACGCCTGCGGCGCTGCGGCCGACTGCGCGAGCCGCAACTGCGTGACCGGCACCTGTCAACCGAACCGCTGCAACGATGGCATCAAGAACGGCTCGGAAACTGGCACCGACTGCGGCGGCGGAGCTTGCGCCAAGTGTGCAACGGGCGGCGGCTGCGCGGCTCCAAGTGACTGTACCAGCACGGTGTGTACGAACGGCACTTGCCAGAACCCAACCTGCACGGACACGGTCAAGAACGGTCCGGAAACCGGCACAGACTGTGGCGGCACCTGCCCAGCGTGCGCAGCCGGCCAAGCCTGCGCTGGCGCGGCGGATTGCTCGAGCAAGCGCTGCGTAACCAATGTGTGTCAGGCCGCAACCTGCAGCGACGCCGTGAAAAACGGCGCCGAAACGGGCACCGACTGCGGCGGCGGCACGTGCCCCAAGTGTCAAACCGGCGGAGGCTGCGCGGCAGGCAACGACTGCGTCAGCAGCGTGTGCAACGTGATTTGTCAGGCTCCGACGTGCACGGACCGCGTGCGCAACGGCACCGAAACCGGCACGGACTGCGGTGCCAGCTGTCCGAAGTGCGCCAACGGGCAGGGCTGCAGCTCCGGCGCGGACTGCCAGAGCGGCTCGTGCGTATCGAGCACGTGTCAGGCGCCTGGCTGCAGCGATCAGGTCAAAAACGGCGGAGAGTCGGACGCGGACTGCGGCGGCGCCACGAGCTGCCCGCGCTGCGCGAACACCAAAACGTGCACCGCAGGGACCGACTGCGTGAGCTCGCATTGCAATAGCGGGCAGTGCGGCCCTCCGCCTGTCGTGCAGTTCCCCTACACGCCGACGAACTTCGATCCAGCCGGGCTCGATCCACTCTCGACCGACGCGACGACGACCCTCGACTGCGGCGTCTCCACGTACGACAGCGACACCAATGCGTTCACGAACTTCTGCGGGCAGAACGAACCCACCCCCGTCCCGGTTACGCCGTCTGGAGGCATTGGGCTCAGCGTGCTGCCTTTCCGAAACCTGGTGATCGCGGCCGGTTCCACGCTGCGGGTCACCGGCACGCGCGGAGTCGTCATCGCCGCATTCGGCAACGTCACGCTCAACGGCACCCTCGACGCCAACGCCAGCGGAACCACCGCGGGAGCCGGTGGCAATCAGATGTGTGGCGGGAGCGCCGGTGGCAACGGAAGCGGTAGCTCCAGTATTGGCGGCGGCGGCGGTGGTGGCGGCGGTTTCCGGACGGCTGGCGCCAGCGGCGCAACCGGCGGACTGTCCAACGGCGGCCCTGCCGGCGCGGCGCGGGGCGCACTCACGCTCGCTCCATTGCTCGGTGGTTGTGGCGGCGGCCGCGGCGGCGGTTGCTCGAACACGGGAGCCGCGGGCGGCGGCGCCGTTCAGCTTTCGGTCGCCGGCACGCTCATCCTCGGTGCTACCGGCTCGGTCCGCGCCAACGGCGGCAATGGCCAGGAGACGTGCGGCAGCGAGGGAGGCGGCACCGGTGGAGGTAGCGGCGGAGCGATCTTGCTCGAGGGCAATCAGGTCACCCTGACGGCGGGTGCTGTCGTTCAAGCGAACGGCGGCAATGGCGGCCGGGGCGTGGACGGCGGCAACGGCGGCAACGGCGGCTCGCTGACTACCAACCCCACGACAGGTGGTTCGAGCGCCAACGGCGGCGGGGGCGGAGGCGGCTCGTCCGGCCGCGTTCGCATCAACGGTTTCGCGGCGTGCACGGGCAGTGTTTCCGGCGCATCGATGAGGTGCCCTTAGGACCCAGCTCAGCAGCGGGCTTCAGAAGCGCGTCGAAAACAAGGCCCGACCACCGCCGGCCTGCGGCGTGACATGGAACGATACGTTGCCAGCGGTCGAGGACTCGCGCTCCTTCGGCCGCGATAGCACGAAGAGCAGCACGCCCGTTCCGAGCCCCACGACCCCCACGCCGAGTGAGATGTCCGCGAGCAAGTATTTTCTCTTCACTGAGTCCACGTCGGATTCGGAGCAGTGACCCGCGCATTCGTCTTTGAGATCGTTCTCCTGCTTCTTCCCGAGCAATCCGAACACGGACCACGCGACCACACCGGCGGCGCCCACGCCGCCAGCAACGTACGCGTAGGGCCTGAGCGGACCGGGTTTTCCCGAGCTGCGGTCCGCCATCGGGGCGGCCGGCGACGGCCCTGTGGGTCGGGGCGACGGGTCTCCCCCGAAGCGGACCTCTATCACGCGGTTTCGCTGAGACTGCCGCACGAGAATTCGCCGCTCTACCGGCTCGGCGCCTTCATGCTCGAGGCGAAATGTATAGAGGCCGGGGTCGAGCTCGATGGCACGGCCGTCGAGCTCGCTGCCTCTCGGCTTGCCGTCGATGAAGAGCTTCACGGCGGCCGTATCGGACCCGTCGGCAGACTTGGCCGTCACGATCACGGACGGCAGCTCGCGCTCCACCTGACCGAGCCAGTCCCCACAATCTTTTTGAACGAACCCAGGACAGCTCGGCTGTGCGCACACGCGTAACGCCTCGCGCGCTTCGAGCAAGTGGCTGGCCACCCGACGTTCCTGAGCTTGCTCATAGGCGCGAGCACACTCGGCTTTGTCGGGGCTCGCAGCGTGTGCTGCAATCGATAGCGCGTGAACGGCAGCCGCCGTCAAGAACCCCGCTGCCCAGGGCATTCTGACGATCAGAGACATTCGGCTTTCGGGCGCCGTATGCCATTCGCGTCGACGACCCACGGCGGGTCGCAGTTTGCAGCCGGCTTTGCCGCCGGCCGCTGCGAAGGAGTACGCGCTTTGGGCACTGCACTTCGCGGAGCGCTGACCATCGGTGAACGAACCTTGCTCCGACGTTTCGGTACAGCCGCGACGTTCGAGCTTTCGCTCACGGGCGCAGGCGTTGGGTTCGTCTCGCTCGGAACCAGCGGAAGCTCTTCGAGCTTCATCACCGGCGCACTGACGGTAGGTGCCGGTACCGGCTTGGCGATCGACGCCTGAGGCGGCGCAGGGGCTGCCTCCACCCTGGGCGGCTTGGACGACCAACTTCGGAGACCCAGGGCGACGCCTGCGCCCAAGGCCACGCACAGCACCACCCCCGCCGCGAGCCAACGTCCGAAACGCGATGATGCTGGCGCGGAGCCGGACGCCACCGTCACCGCAGAAAAGTGCGAAGGGTGTGAGGGTACGATGCGCGAGATCAGGCTCGGAGGTGCCGCGCTGTCGCTCCTGTGCTCGGGGTTGAGCTCGGCGAACGGCGAGCCCGCCAGCACGCGCTGCACATCAGAGCGCGGCACACGCGCAATCTCCGAGGGTGGCATATCGGCCTCGTCGCTCGAGCGGCTTTCGAGCTCCGCAAGCAGCCGCGATCGCTTCGCCAGCTCGCTCTCGGCGAAGCGCTCCACCCATTCGCCGACCTCGCGCGCTGTCGACACCGGGCCGGCCTGTTCCAGGGCAATTGCGAACTCGCGCGCCGTCTGATAGCGATTTTTCGGTTCTCGATCGAGCGCGCGCATGACGATCCGATCGAGCCCTTCCGCAAGCGGCACGATCGTGGATGGCGCGGGGATGTCAGCGTGCAGCACCTTGTTGCAGATTTCGCCCATGTTGGCGCCCGTGAACAATCGACGCCCGCAGAGGATCTCCCAGAGCACGATACCAACGGAGAAGATATCGGTCCGCCGATCAGTCTGCTGGCCGTTCATTTGCTCGGGGGCCATGTAGCTGAATTTGCCCTTGGTTTGACCCTGGCGCGTCGATTGCGAACGCAGCGCCGCCTTGGCGACTCCAAAATCGAGCACCCGGGCAACCCCGTCCGTGCCGACTAGAACGTTCTGCGGAGACACGTCGCGGTGCACCATGTGCAGGGCCTCGCCCCGCGCACTCTTCGCCTCGTGCGCGGCGTGAAGTCCGTAAAGCACTCCGGCAATCACGCTAGTGGCATGTCCCGGCGGCACGAGCTCCTGCGCGCGAACCGAATCCCGTACGAGGCGCGCCAGGGACTCGCCGTACACGTAGTCCATGACCAAAAAAATTTCGTCATCGACGGTGATCACATCCAGTGTGCTCACCACGTTCGGGTGCTGGATTCGCGACGCGAGGCGCGCCTCGTCCAGAAACATGCTCACGAACTCCGGGTCTTTGGCGAACTGCGGGTGAAGGCGCTTGATGGCGACCGTACGTGAGAATCCCGCCGGCCCGAGCAGGCGCCCGAGGTGCACGGTCGCCATCCCGCCCGACGCGATTTCATTGAACAAGGCATAGCGTCCGATCACGCGCATCGGCGCGTTCCTCTTGGCTTTACCTGCACTCGTCAGCACTTAACCCACCAATGTATCAGGGAATGCCACGTCTCGCTCGGACCCGAATGACACTCGAAATTTGCCCACAGATTCTCACCTGCTCAGACGCACCGCACGGGGCGCTTAGCACGCGCCCTCCCCTTTCTCGACTCGAGCCTCGACTCGAGCTCCTGCGGCACTCTCGGTGCCGAGTGCGAATCCGGCAATCACATCCGGGGTCCGGACCGACTTGACGAGCTGGTGAGTTGGATTTGCCCATCCACATTTCAGCCGGCTCCCTGGCAGAAGCGGGCGAGGAGGACCGCGGAGCGAAGCGAGCACCGGCGCCGCGCTGCGTCGTGCGAGGCGCGGGGCAGCGCTCGCCTGTCTCGAAGATGGGGCCGGAGAAACAGCCGGCGCTGCTTGGACTCGACCTATGCTCGCGCGCAACGTGGCGAGCGGCGATCAACTACGCGGGACAACGAAAGTTGCTTATGGCTTTGGCCTGTCGACGTTCTTTTAGCAGCCGAGTGAAAACAATGACTCGGGTCAACTCGGCTATGGGCACACCAACGCGATTGACGACAACGAGCTGCCGTCGAGCGCGGGCGACGTAGTGCTGCACTAAATTGGCGCCGCTACAGTGACGGCGGAGGCACGCCGACTTGGGCCTTCGCTGGAACCGATCGCAGCGTCTGTCAAGC
>DATHEN010000633.1:0-2367 GCA_035318565.1 Polyangiaceae bacterium | reverse complement strand
GAACAATTCCTGGATGCACAACGTGCGTGTGCTGGTGCGCGGGCGCGAGCGCTGCACGCTTCAAGTCCACCCGAACGACGCCGCACGTCTGGGGCTTCACGAGGGCCAAAGCGCCCGCATCGCCTCGCGAGTAGGCGAGATCGTGGCCCCCGTGGAGGTAACGGACACGCTGATGCCGGGCGTGGTGAGCTTGCCGCACGGCTGGGGGCACGATGCGCCCAACACGCAGCTCAGCGTGGCCGCGACGCGACCCGGCGTGAACAGCAACGTGCTCACCGATCCCGAGCACCTCGATCCGCTTTCGGGCAACGCCGTGCTGAACGGCATTCCAGTGACGGTCACGGCCGTGGCGGCGCCCAGCACGCCGTGACTAGCGGCCGTTCGAATCATCCAGGACGGCGCGGATCTTTCGACCGAGCGCGTCCGGGGTGATCGGCTTCTGCATGAACGCGATGCCCGGCTCGAGCACGCCGTGATGCACGATCGAACCATCCGTGTAGCCTGACATGTACAGCACCTTCATGTCCGGTTTGATCGAGAGCAGCCGCTCGGCGAGCTTTCGGCCGTTCATGCGCGGCATCACGATGTCCGTCAGCAGCAGATGGATGCGGCTCTGCTGCTGTTCGCAGATTAGAAACGCTTCGCCGCCGTTCTGCGCTTCGAGCACCGTGTAGCCGTTGCGGTGCAGGATGGTGCGCGTCAGCGCTCGCACCTGGTCGTCGTCTTCCACGAGCAAGATGGTCTCCGAGCCGCGTAGTGTGCCGTGCGCTTGCGGGGGTACGCTGGGGCGTTCGGTCGGCTCATCGGTGCGCGGCAGATAAACCTTGAACGTGCTGCCGGTGCCGGGCTCGCTGTAAACCCAAATCGAGCCGCCGCTCTGCTGCACGATGCCGAGCACGGTCGACAGGCCGAGGCCGGTGCCGCGCCCGGGCTCCTTGGTGGTGAAGAAAGGCTCGAAAATGCGCGATCGGGTCGCGGCGTCCATGCCCACGCCCGTGTCGCTCACGGCGAGCATCACGTAAGACCCGGACTCGATCTCCAGATGCTCGAACGCGTGCGATTCGTCGATGTCGACGTTGTTCGTCTCGATCGTCAACCTGCCGCCTTTGGGCATGGCGTCGCGAGCGTTGATCGCGAGATTCATGATCACCTGCTCGATTTGCCCCGGATCCGCGCGCACTTTGCCGCGCGAAGCAGACGGCAAGAGCAAGAGATCGACGTCTTCGCCGAGCAAGCGACCGAGCATGCGCTCCATTCCGCCGAGCGTCTCGTTGAGGTCGAACACGCGCGGCTCCAGCACCTGCTTGCGACTGAAGGCCAGCAGCTGGCGGGTTAGGTCGGCCGCGCGCAGGCCGGCCTTCATGACCTCTTCCAGGTCGGCACGCAGCGGATCGGCCGGCTTCAGGGTATCGAGGATCATGCTCGTGTAGCTGACGATCACCGAGAGCAGGTTGTTGAAGTCGTGCGCGACGCCGCCGGCCAGGCTGCCGATGGCTTCCATTTTTTGCGCCTGTCGCAAGCGCTCTTCGGTCTTGCGCAGCTGCTGCTCGGCGCGCCGGCGTTCAGTCAGGTCGCGCTCGATGGCCGATACACCGACGACGCGTCCCGGGGCGTCCTTTAGCAGCGACAGCGTGATCGACACTTCCACGAGGGTGCCGTCTTTGCGCCTGCGCACGGTCTCCCAGTGATCGACGCTTTGTCCGCGCAGGATCCGCTGCAGGTTCGCCGTGGGCTCTCCGCGCCGCTCCGCCGGCACCAGCAGGCTGACATGCTTGCCGATCGCTTCCGTTGGCGTGAAACCGAAGAGTCTTTGCGCCCCGAGGTTCCAGCTCGTGATGATGCCTTCGAGATCTCCAGCAAATATCGCGTCGTCCGAGCATTCCACGATGGCGGCCAGTTGGTTGCGCGTGGCTTCGGCGCGGCGCCGTTCGGTGACGTCGCTGACCATGGCGAGCGCGCCCTCGTAGCGGCCGTTTTCATCGTACAGCGGATTGGTCGCGAGCGAAGCCCAGAGCAGCGTGCCGTCTTTGCGCTTGAAGCGGAAGTCGCGGCCGTCGCTGAAGTTCCGCAGGCGTTCACCCGTGCTGAGCTGCACCAGCGCGGCGCGCTCTTGGTCCATGAAAGACAGCATCGGTTTGCCGACCATCTCGTCACGGGTGTAGCCGAGCAGATCGGCCATGCGGGTGTTCACGAATACCGTGCTGGAGTCGGAGTCGAGCAGCCATACCCCCTCCGCGGTCGTCTCGATGATGCGGCGGTAACGTTGCTCGCTAGCGCGTAGCTCTTCGGTCGCCCGCCGGCGCTCCGTGATGTCCTGCACGATACCGACGAGGCGATTTTCTCCGCCGTCGAACCCGCGCTGAAGTA
>DATHEN010000632.1:0-2467 GCA_035318565.1 Polyangiaceae bacterium | reverse complement strand
GACGACCAGGACGGCGGCCGCTCGGGCCGCCCGCACGTGCGCTGGGCGCTGCCCGGCGGATGCTGCACCGCGCTGATCGGACGTCGGCGGCAGCGTGACCCGGAACACGGCTCCGCCTCCTTCGCGGTTGCCGGCGGTGATTCGCCCGCCCAAGCTGCTCACGATGCCGTGACAGATCGCGAGCCCGAGCCCTGTTCCGACCCCCACGGGCTTGGTCGTGAAAAACGGATCGAAGACGCGATCCAGGAGGGCCTCGGGGATCCCCGGCCCCGTGTCGCGGATCTCGACGACGGCGTTGCCCGACGCATCGGTCTGGGTGACGACGCGAATCTCATTCGTTTGAGCTTCCCCTTCGACGAGGGCTTGCGCCGCGTTGACCAGCAGGTTGACGAAGAGCTGGCCGAGCCGGGAGTCGTCGGCCTCGACGAGCGGCGTGGGGCCGTAGTCTTTCACCAGCCGTGCGCGGTGCCGGATCTCGTTGAACGCCATGTCGATCGCCAGCTCGAGGACTGGCCGGAGCTCGAGCGGCACGCCGCTCTTCCTCCGCCCGCGAGAACGTCTTGAGCCCGCGGACGATTCTGCGAATCCGGTCGGTTCCGTGCCGCGCCTCTTCCAGCATTTCCAGCCACTCCGCCCTGTGCGCGGAAAGCGAGCTGGCGTCGGCATTCCGGAGCTCATCGACGATCACGTCGACGTTTGCCATGACGAACGTGAGGGGGTTGTTGATTTCGTGCGCGACCCCCGCCGCGAGCGTGCCCACGGATGCCATGCGATCGGCGAACACGAGCTGCCGTTGCAAGCGTTCTTGCTCCATTTTGGCCTGCTTCTCGGCCGTCATGTCCCGAAAAACGATCACAGCGCCGCTCACACCATCGCGCGAATCGCGCAGGGGCGCACGGCTGAACGCTATCGGCAGCTCCGTACCGTCCCGCGCTACGAGGATCGTGTGCTCGGTCCCCTCGGACACCAAGCCCTGCTGGAGCGTGCGCTCGAACGGCAAGGGCGCCGACGCGTGGGTATCGGCGTGTACGATCGTAAACACGCTGCCGAGCGACCTGCCCTTGGCCTCGCCCGCGCCCCAGCCAGTGAGCGCCTCCGCGACGGGATTCATGCGCACGACCGCGCCCTGGGCGTCGGTGGCTATCACGCCATCGGCCATGCTGTTGAGCGTCGCTTTCAGGTTTTCGTTGAGCTCACGCAGCGCACGCCGGACCTCGTGCTCCGCCGTCACGTCCCGCGCGACCGCGTATACTAGCTGTCGCGGCACGTCGGACACCGACTTCCACTCGAACCAGCGGTACGCGCCGCCCTTGCAGAGATAGCGATTCGTCAGTGTCAGCAGGGGCTCGCCGCGTTTCAAGTTGGCGCGGGCGCTCAGGGTCGCCTCTCGATCTTCTGGATGCACGAACTCGATCACGGGGCGCGACAGCAACTCCTGCTGTGTGAAACCCAGTGTCCGCGACCAGGCCGGATTGAGACGCTTCCAGTATCCATCGAAACCCGACACGCACACGTGATCGAGCAGCAATTCGAAGAAATCGCCCGCTGCGTGTGCCGCACCCGCCGCGCCATCGTGAACACCGGAGCAGGCGGCAACGAACCCGGCGAAGTCACCACTGGGCGCTCCACGCGGGGCGGCGCGCACCACGAGCGAGCAATGCACGCCATCGTGGCGGCGGACACGGCACTCCGCTTCGAACGCCGTACGCCGTGCGAAGTGATCGACATAGAGCGCCAGAAAGCGCTCGAGATCCTCCGGGTGGATGCTCGCTTGCCAGCCGTCGCCGAGCGTTTCATCGCGGGGACGGCCGGTGAAGGCGCACCACGCGGCGTTCACGTAGTCGCACCCTCCATCGACTCCGGCGCTCCAGATCATCACTGGCACGTGCTCGATGAGAGAGCGATACGGCTCGAAGCCGAGCGGGGACATCTTGACCGGTTCTCTCCATGCGCCGTTCGACGGTCACGCACTGCAGCAAAGCGAAGCCTACTGTACCCCGTAGCCAGCGTCGTGCAGCGCTGACGGCCCCTCCGGTTCCGCGCCTTCAAGGGCCCCCGCGGCACTGCAAGAACGCGAATTCGAACGGCTAGGCGGCACCAGCCGCTAGCCAAACGGCAGTGGTCCTGGAGCTCACGACCCTCTCCGCGAGCGGTCGTTGCGCCTGGCCCGCTCGTGGAGCGCTGTCAGGTCCGGCAGCACATCACCGCGCTGCTGCTGGAGCCACTGTGCAGCGTCGGGAAACGTGGAGTGCACGCTTTCGAGGCGTCGCACTCCGGGCGGGTTCAACCAATTGACGACCTTGAAAATGCCGCGCGCCATCGCAGACGTCGTGACGAGCGCGAACAGATGGAACGGCGCCTCCACCTCGTTCCACATTTCCGCCAACATTTTGCGCTGCTCCGCGCTCGGGCGCTGTCCTCCCTCCACGACTTCGAGAATGGTGGCCGGGGTGCGCTGACTTCGCAC
>DATHEN010000631.1:0-4457 GCA_035318565.1 Polyangiaceae bacterium | reverse complement strand
CGTCATAGTCACCCACGCTCGCGCCGCCCACGCTGAGGAGCAGGTCCGCGTCGCGTAACGCCTCTTCGAACGCGCGCACCACGTCGTCGAGCCGATCGCCTACCCGTGTGCTGCGGGTGACGCGCGCGCCGGCCTGACGGCAAAGTGCGGCAAGTGCTACGGAATTGGATTCGGGAATGGTCCCTGGGCGAGCGGGTGCCCCCGGCGCGCGCAGCTCATCCCCCGTACAAACGATGGCCACACGCGGCCGCTGTGCGACGAGCACCTCTCGGCGATCGAGGGCCGCAACGAGCGCCAGCTGGCTCGGCCCGAGTCGGGTTCCCGCGCCGAGAACACGGCTGCCCTGCTCCAGATCCTCACCCCGGCGGCGAACATTGGCTCCCGGTTCGGGCAGGCATGCGAAGTGCGCAACGCCCGCTTCGTGGCGTACGACTTCTTGCGGCACCACACAGTCGGCGCCGGCAGGTAACTCGGCGCCGGTGAAGATCCGGCACACGCTGCTCGGCTCGAGCACAGGCGGCCGGCCTCCTGTACGGCTCTCGCCTTTCACGGGGAATAGCCAGGGACCGCCGCCGAAGAAATCTCGGGTGCACAGCGCGAAGCCGTCCATCGCGCTGTAGTCGAATTCGGGTATGGGGCGGGGCGCGTGCACATCCTCCGCCAGCACGCGGCCGTCAGCTTCCTCGAGTGCCGTCAGTTCACAAGCAAGCCGTGAAACGCCGGCGGTCAGACTTCGCAGTGCCTCTTCAAGGTCCAGCACGGCTGCAGCTTAGCAGCGGAGTTCGGGTGACGACGGATTTGCGAGCGAATTCGATGCTCGGGAGACACAACTCGACGCGCATTGAAGCCGATCGGGTTGGCATTCGTCGATAGTAGGTACGCTGGTTGCTTACCCGTGGAGTGCAGCCCATGATTAGCTGGATGTTCAACTGGTCTCCGCGTTTGCTCGCGGCCGTGCTCGCGTTGGCTACGGGGCTGCAAGCACCCGCCGCGCTGGCTCAGGCCCGCGAGCCGAATACGTGGACGGACGCGCCGGCAGACGCGCCTGCGCCGGAGCCCAGCCCCGCCCCGGAATCCGGCGAATTTCAGGATACAGACCCGCGCGCCATCTCTGATTTCGAGCCCGTGCTCGATCCGCATGGTCAGTGGGTGAACGATCCAACGTATGGCACCGTATGGGTTCCGAACCGGCAAGTCGTGGGAGCGGACTTTGCTCCGTATGTGACCTCGGGCCGTTGGTCGATGACCGCGAATGGCGATTGGATTTGGGTGAGTGACTATCCGTTCGGCTGGGTCGTCTTCCACTACGGGCGCTGGGTTTGGATCGCGAATACTGGCTGGGCGTGGATCCCCGGCCGCAAGTACTCCCACGCTTGGGTGGTGTGGCGCGTTCCACAAGACGATTACGCCTACGTGGGTTGGGCGCCCGCGCCGCCGAGCTACGTCTGGGTGAACGGCGCGGCTGTCTCCGTGTGGTTCGGCGTGCACACGCCTTACGTATTCTGCCCGAGTTACTACGTATTTGATCCGTACATGCACCACCACATCGTGCGGGATCATCGCCACGTGCATTACATCGCGGGCCACACGCACCGCTACGTGCCGGGTGGCCGCACGTGGGGACCCCCGCCGGCCCGCGCACGCATCCCCGCGCGCGCGCTGCCCGCTCAGCGAGTGAGCGCGAACCCGCGCGCACTCGCCGCCTCCCGCCGTGAAACCGCTCGCCGTGTGCTGCCGGCAGCGGCTCCGGCGTCGCGCAGTCTGCAATCCGCCAGTGTTGCTCGGCAGGGGCGGCTGGTCCCGTCGCGCACCATCTCGAGCGCTCCGGGTCCGCGACCACTTTCGCCCTCTGCTTCACGCCCGGCGCCCATCAGCAGCGGCCCGCGTACTCTTTCGGATTCCCGGCCCGTGATGCGTTCGCCCGCCCCCGCGAGCCTGACTCCGAGCGCCAGTCGGCCGGTGATGCAAACGGAACGCGCGGCGTCCATGCAGCGCCCGGTGCCTGCGCCGAGCGCGAGGCCGGTGCCCATGCGGAGCTACACGCCGTCGGCCATGCGCTCTGCACCCGCCCGGAGCTACTCACCACCGAGTCGATCCGCGCCGGTACGGACCTACGCACCCTCCGCGCCGACCCGCACGTACGCGCCGCCGGCGATGCGCGCAGCCCCAGCTCGCAGTTTTTCTCCGTCGAGCATGCGCGCCGCCCCTGCCCGAAGCTACGCTCCCAGCATGCGCTCGGCGCCAGCCCGCAGTGTGGCTCCGCGTGCTAGCAGTGGGCCCAGGCGCCGCTGACCGTTCGAGACGCAAGGAGTGCACGATGAACCGCCCGGCCAGCGTTTCACCAACTGCCGCTTCGTTCACGGAACGTTCATTGAGCTCGCCAGGAGTGCTGTTTGCGCTCGCACTCTGCCTGGGCGGCTGCGGGTACGACAACGACGGAGAAGCGATCGTACCGGAGGTCGTCGAGGCGAGTATCGATCTGAACGGCTTCTTCGAGCCAGTGGAGCCCGGCCAAGGCGTGGGGCTCTTCGTCGAGTACGGGCCGGAGGGTCACTGGCGGCTCTTCACCAGTTGCGACACGAGCAACCCTGCTGGCCCTGGCAGCCAGTGCCCATGGGAAGTCCACGTTGCCCTTGCCGAAGGCAGCAGCGTGCGAACTTTCCAGACCGAAGCGCTCGAAGGCCCGGACTGGGTGTATTGGGAGGGGCCCGGGAACGGCACGTTCGTGGCGGATACGGGCGGCGATCTCGACGGTTTCTCCTTCGAAACGGACGCAGGGCAGCCACTGCGCGTGTGGGCTTATCTGGATGGGGAAGAGGCCCATCCCTACATCAACTGGATCGCCGGAGGAGCGGTCGTCCAGGGCGCCGCAACGCACCCCATCGACTTGCTTCCAGAGCTTCCGTGAAACACCCTGAAGCTCCGTGTCGTCGATCCTCTATTTCGCCGTCCCGCTGTTTCTGATCACGCTCGGGCTGGAGGCTTTGCTCGTACGGCGCGCCAAACAGGCGCGGCCGGCGGAGATCACGGGACACGAGCGCAAGGATGCGTTCGCGAGCGTGGCCATGGGCATCGGCAACATGCTCGTGTCGGCAGTCGTGCAGGGTGGCGTGCTGGCCCTGTACTTCTGGCTCTACGAGCAGCGCGTGTTCGAGATCGGCCAGGGCCCGTGGGCCTGGCTACTCTTGTTCGTGCTCGAGGATTTCACTTACTACTGGTGGCACCGCGCTTCGCACGAGGTGCGCTTCTTGTGGGCGGCGCACGTGAACCACCACTCGAGCGAGCACTACGACTTGTCGACGGCGCTGCGCCAGTCGTGGACGACGCCCTTCACGGTGCCGCTATTTTATTGGTGGCTGCCGCTGCTCGGCTTCCACCCGCTGATGATCCTGACGCAGATCGCCCTGAGCCTGATCTACCAGTATTTTCTCCACACCGAGCTCGTGAAGAAGCTCGGGCCCTTGGAGCTCGTGCTGAACACGCCCTCGCATCACCGCGTTCATCACGGCACGAACGTCGAGTACCTCGACCGCAACCACGGCGGCATTCTGATCATCTGGGATCGGCTGTTCGGGACCTTCGAGCCCGAGCGCGCGCGGGTCGTGTATGGGCTGACCACGAACATTCGCACCTTCAACCTGGTGCAGATCGCCTTTCACGAGTGGCGCGCGCTGTTCGCGGACTTCCTGCGCGCGCGCGGTCTGCACGCCAGGCTCGCCGCGTGGTTCGCACCGCCGGGCTGGAGCGCCGACAAGTCGTCGCTCACCGCGCACGAAATGCGCGCTATGACGCGAGAATCCGCCTAGCGCGGTGAATCAGAGATTCGCTCGGTTCTGAGCGACTCGATTCACCAATTTTCTGGTTCCTGACGGCAGGCGCACGACTCGGACACTAGGGTTCAAAAAGTCGGCCGTTTGCGCTTCTTCTTCTTGCGGTCCTTGCGCCGCAGTTTCTCGAGCGCGGCGCGCGGGCTCGACGCCGGGATCAGCGATTTGGAGCCGAGTGACAGGAGCGGCTCGGCTTCGCGAGCGCGCTCGCGGGCCAGCTCCATGAAACGCGTCTGACTGCGCAGCGCGACCTCACCGGTGCGCGTGCTGACCTTCTGGTACGTGCTGTCGGATTGCAGCAGCCAGCCCTTGGCCGTGTCGGCGCGCATGGTCCCGAGGATTTCGTCAATCATGCGGCGCTTGAGCGCTTCATCCACGATCGGCCACATCACCTCGACCCGGCGCCGGAAGTTGCGCGGCATCCAGTCCGCGCTCGAACAATATACTTCGTCCTGTCCGCCGTTCTTGAAGTGGTAGATGCGCGCGTGTTCCAAAAAGCGGTCGACCACGGCGTGGACGCGGATGTTGGCGCTCACGTTCTTCACTCCCGGGCGCAGGCAACAAATGCCGCGCACGAGCAGGTCGATTTCGACGCCGTGCTGCGCGGCGGCGTAGAGCGCCGCGATCACG
>DATHEN010000630.1:0-3102 GCA_035318565.1 Polyangiaceae bacterium | reverse complement strand
CCGGCCGATCCGTGGACGCTGCCGCGCAAGGCTCTCAGCCGCAAGGTGAAGACCAAGCGAACCCCCTACACCGTCGAGGAGGTGCGAAAGCTGCTCGACGCCGAGCTCAAGGCGGACGAGCGCATCTTCTTCGTTCTGTTGCTCTTCACTGGCTGCCGCATCGGTGAGATATGCGGGCGGCGCTGGCGGACGTGGGACCAGAACGCCACCCCGCTCGGGTCGCTGCTCGTGGACACCCAGTACCTCGACGAGGACCTCAAGGGAGACGATGACGAAGTGGACCGGCCTCGGCTTGTACCGGTCCACGAGTTCCTGGAGGCCGAGCTCCGGGCCTGGTGGAACCACGGCTTCGAATTCTTCTACTGCCGGAAACCGACCCTGGACGACTTCATCGTCCCTCAGCGCAACGGGGAGCACCGGACCAAGTCCGCCGGATACAAGCTCTGGCGGCGCCTGTGTGACCGGGCCGGGGTCATGAACCGGTCCGTCCATTCGACTCGGCATACGTTCACTACCCTCGCACGGCAGAACGGCGCCCGGGTCGAAGTCCTCGAGAAGGTCACCCACAACTCCCAGGGTGACGTGATCGACCAGTACACCCACTGGCAGTGGGAACCGCTATGCACCGCTGTGCGCTGCTTCGGGGTCGACGTCTCTGTTAGACGAGAGGTTAGATGGCCTAACGAACCAGCATCAATTCAGGCTCCAGCGCCAGGACTCGAACCTGGGACCCGGCGGTTAACAGCCGCCTGCTCTACCAACTGAGCTACGCTGGAATTTGCGGAAGGCGAAGACTAGTCGGGCACCTCGGCTGGTCAAGCAAAAGCTGAATGGGGGGTGTGAGGCGCATGTGTTGCGCCGGCATTCGTGGGCTTTTGCGGTGTGGGAGCGGGCGCTTTGGTTGACGGGCTCGGCGCTCGGATGCGATAGCCGGAGGCTCGGTGAGTCACGCATGAACAGCGAGCAACGAGCAACGAGATGTTGAGCTCGGGCAGCGACCCGCGCGAGGCGGAGGTTCGCACGAGTCTGGCGGCGAAGGAGCCCGACGCGGCCAGCGCGACTGCACCGGATGTGACGCGCTCGGCCGGACGGGGCGGGCTCGCGGTGGCGTTCGCCAAGCTGTACTTCATCCTGCAGGGGTTGATTCAGCAGGTCGCGTTGCCGCGCGTGCTGGGGCTGGACGGCTATGGCGCGCTCTCGAGCGTGCTGTCGATCGCGAGCATTGCCTACAACCCGGTGACGACCACCTCGATCCAGGGTGTGAGCCGCGCCGTTGCGCAGTCGACCCCCGAGAATGAAGCGGCCACGATTCGCCGCACGCTGTCCATTCATGCCGCGCTCGCTGTGTTTCTCGCGGCAGTTTTTTTCTTCTTGGCGCCACCGCTCGGGGACTGGGTGGGTGCCCCACACGTGGTGGGTGGGCTGCGCATTTTGAGCGGCGTGATGCTGCTTTACGGCTTCTACACGCCGCTCGTGGGCGTGTTGAACGGGCAAAAGAAGTTCTTGTATCAGGCGGGGTTGGACATCCTGACGGCCACGCTGCGCACGGGCGGACTGATCTTCGGCGCCTATTGGTTTGCGCGCCGTTTCGAGCTCGGAGTGGAAGGTGCCACGCTGGGTTTCGTGGGCGCGGCGGCGCTCGTGCTGTGCGTCGCGCTAGCGCTGGTGGGCGTGGGCAAGCCTGGCGTCCCTTCCCTCACCTTGAAGCAGCACGTGTCGTTCATCTTGCCGCTCTTGCTGGGGCAAGCGCTGTTGAACCTGCTGCTGCAGGCCGATCTGACGCTGCTCCGCAGCTTCGCGGCAGATGCAGCCGTGCGCGCAAACCTGCCTCTGCGCGCGGCTGACCCGCTGGTAGGCGCTTACCGGGCAACGCAGTTGTTCTCGTTTCTGCCCTACCAGATGCTGATCGCCATCACGTTCATCCTGTTTCCGCTGCTCGCCAGCGCGCACCGTACCGGCGATCGCGCGGCCGTAGCGCGCTACGTCCAAACGGGGGTGCGGCTGGCACTCGTGCTCGCCGGCTTGATGGTGAGCGTGACGAGCGGCCTCTCTGGCCCGCTGCTGCGGCTGGTATTCCCCGCGGAGGCCGCGGAGCTCGGCACCCGCACCATGCAGCTTGCCACGCTGGGCTTCGGTGCGTTCGCGATCCTGGGCATCCTGACCACGGTGCTCAACAGCTTGAATCGCGAGCGCGCCAGCGCCGGCATCACGGCCACGGCGTTCGCGCTGGTGGTGCTCCTTTGCTTCCTGCGAGTTCGCGGCGGTCCCTTCGGGGAGGAGCTCTTGTGGCGGACTGCGCTGGCGACGTCCTCGGGCCTCGTGCTCGCCACACTGGCGGCCGCTTTCCTCGTGAAGCGCACCGCTGGGGCCGTGGTTCCGCCACTCAGCCTGGTGCGCGTGCTCGTGGCCATGGCCGTGGCGATCGGCGTTGGTCGCGTGCTCCCGTATCAGGGCAAGCTCGTCACGCTCATTTACGCGGCCACCGTCGCCACCATTTACGTGGCCGCGTTGCTACTCTCGCGCGAGCTCACCCGTGCCGACGCGAACACCGTCAAAGCGGTCATTCGCCGCAAGCGCTGAATCAGCGGGTGAGCCAGCGGCCGTCGCGGAGCGTGAGGCAGGAGTACGGCACGATCCACTGCAGGCCGATGAAGGCGAACAGTGAGTAGCCGATGTTGTACACGAAGTCCGAGCGGCGCTCGGCGCGCAGGCAGTACAGCGACTGGAGGAGCGCCATGACCGCGACGAACGGCAGGATGCTGAGCACGTAGCGCGGCTCGTTCACGGCGTGCTTCACGAGCAGCCCGACGGCGAGGTACGCGGCGGGGTACTGCAGAAGATCCGTGATGATCTCGAACGTGGGCCACCAGCGGTCCTTCGTGCGCCAGCGCGTGAAGAGCGTGGGCAACATGGCCAAGCTCTCACGCACGTTGCCGCGCTCCCAGCGGATCAGCATGCGAGCGACGCCCTGGAACGCCCCCGGCACGAGGGTGCGGACGATCGCCGAGCTCTGATAGACCGTGCGGTGGCCGCGCCGCAGCAGCCAGCTCGTGAGCGCGCGGTCTTCACCGATGGTGCACGGCGAGCCCATGAATGTCTGTG
>DATHEN010000629.1:0-6052 GCA_035318565.1 Polyangiaceae bacterium | reverse complement strand
GGGCGCGGGTTACGCGCTGTGCAAGAACGCCGCTGTCGAGTCCTCGTACAACTCGTTCAGCGACGCGAGCTGCGCGCTCGCAGGCCCTGGCGATCAGCAAGGCGAGGCCGCGTTTCTGCTCGGGCCGCTGGCCAGCAACGGTGGCGCTGTGCCGACGCGCATGCCGGGCCTGGCGAGTGTGCTCGTCGACCGCATTCCCACGTCCGCGTGCATGCAGAAGACCGATGCGCGGGGCGTACCTCGCCCGCAAGCTGCCGCCTGCGACGTTGGCGCCGTTGAGGTCGAGCCCGCCGCCGGCACGGGCGCCAGCGATCTTTCGCTCACGTTCACCGACCCGCCGGTCGCCGCAGAGCCCGGCCGCACGCAAACCTGGAACGTAACGCTGACCAATCGCGGACCTGGAAGCGCTCAGCCCAGCGTTTCCATTGCCGTTCCTGATGGCGTTCACGTGACCGCCGCCAGCGCCCCCGGCGCAGCGTGCACGACGCTCGATCCGCTGACTTGCGTCTGGAGTACGCCTCTTCCCTCCGGCAGCGCGGCGACGATCACGATCACTGCGGACGTCGATGCTGCGGCCGTGAGCAGCCTTTCGTGGCTGGCACAGGTGTACGCGCCGAACCTGCTCGAACCATTGGCAGACGATAGAGCAGCACTGGTCACGCCGATCTCGGCCACGACCGACATTCGAGTCACAACACGCTACGAGCGTGACAATGGCGCTTCGCTGGTGACGGTGGAGCTCTTCAATTCGGGCCCTGCAAGCGCCATCGGCACGGCGGCGGACCCCATCGCGCTCACGTTCAACGCGGCTCCGGGCGTTCGAGTCACGAGCACGCTTTTGCTCAGTAATGGTCCCTCGCCGACCCAGGGCGGCGCTTCCGTCGCGATCGCCGGCACCTTCGGGCCCGGTGACCTACCGTTTGCAACCGTTCGGTTCGCGGTGCGAGAGAACACGCCTGCACTGCTTCGAGTCGGCACGATTCAGCTCGTCAGCTCCGGCGTCAGGGAGCAAACGCTACCTCCCGCCATTCCCGTGATCGCAGCCGACCTCGAGCTCCGCGCCTTTCGCCCGTCGGCTCAGCAGGCGACGGGAGACGCCGTACCTTTCACGATTCAGGTGCGAAACAACGGACCCGCCACTGCGACGAACATCAACGTCTCTGTCTTCGCCTCTCTCGACAACCCGGATAACGTGACTTTCTCGGCGCCAGTCGTACGCGAGCCCTACGCCACGTACGGCGGCGCTTACATCTGGCCGATCGCTTCGCTTGCCTCGGGTGCAAGCGTAACTCTAACCGGCAGCATTGCGTACCCCGGCGCCAGTATGTCCGTGGGGTTGGACCCCGTCGACATCAACAGCTGCCTGACGTGCGGCCGATCGCGCGTTGGGGCCGAGAGCAGCATCGATCTCAATCCGTACAACGACTTCGTGAACGTCAACGCGTCTACCGCGCTCGAAGGAACTGCCGATCTCCAGGTGACGGACGTTTCGGTGGCGCCCGGTAGCTCGCCGGAGCTCCGCAAGGTGCGTGTCACCGCGAAAAACGCCGGGCCCTTCGCAACGCAGCAGTACACTGCGATTTCGCTTGGCACCTGGATGGGCGGCACCCTAACGGGCACGGTCACGGCGCCTACGGGCTGGGAATGCGAGAACGGCACGTGCCGGACCACGGACGTCTTTCCGGTAGGTGCCTCCGCTTCGGTCGAGTTCGAGATCGATATACAAGGTGCGACTGAACCGGTTCCAGTGTCCGTCAGTACCGAATCCTCGAGCCTCTTGGATCCCGACCAGACCAATAACTCCAGAGTGCTCTTCTTGTCGCCCTGAGCGAGGCTTTGGGATGAGTCGCGAGGAGGAGAGTGCCAGTCTGTAGCCGAGCGGAGCACCCACACTCTGCCCGTTGAAAATGCACATTTCGGATAATGTGCGAACCGTGCGCGTACGGGTGCGATGAGTAGGCGCGCGTTGCGGGAAAGAAACAGCCGCCCTTGGCACTGTTTTCAGCCTGGGTGCGAGCGACCTCTACTTCGCCGACGCGAACGGCGTTGCGCGAAAGCCGCTCGCCGGCGGCGCGCGTGTGCCCATCTACTCCGAATCATACATCCCGCGCATCTCGGCCGATGCACACGGGGTCTTCGCGCTGCACGACCCAGACCAGTACAGCGCCACCCTCACGCGCGTTCCAGCTGCCGGCGGCACTGCCACGGACGTCGGATCAGTTCGCCTGGCCGGGCCGACGTATCCTCATTGGTTCGACGAGTTGTTCGTGGGCGGGGGCAATGCCCATTTCAAACAACTCGGGAAGTACGATGTCACTCAGCTGATGCGCCTGCCACCGCTGCGGTCCAACAGCAGAATCGCGACGTTTACGGCTCGACGAACACTGAGCGAGTCCACACTGCTGTCCGAAGTTCAGCCCTGAACTTCCAATCTCAATCGCAGAGTGTCTTCGAGCAACGGCAAGCGCCTCGCCGCGCGGATGACCCAACTTACGGCGCTCGACCGAATGCTCGCGACCTGCACGCAACGTGCGCCCCGTGTCGCTCGACGCTTCCGGCTGCGCCGATCTACGCATCACCTCGGTTAGCGTGTCCGCTGGCGCGTTTGCAAACCAACACGTGCGCTCAGCGCGGTCAGCGTTCGGTCGGCACGGTCGGAAGGGGGTCTGGCTTCGTCGGATCAACGGCTTCTTCACGAGGATCTGCATCCGGTGGTTGCGCCACGACGTCACCAGGCGGGGTCAGACCCTGGCCCTCCGGGTTAGCTTGTTGCTCCGCTCGCTCCGCGTCGCTCATCGGATCCAGCTCGGCCGCGGGAGGGAATGTGGTTTTCTCCGGACTTCGTGCCGGCTCCCGGCCGGCTCCAATGCTGGCCTTTCGATTCGCTTTGACCGCGGGAGCGTTGATCACGGGAGCGACGACGGACGGCCGAGGAACCACATTCAGGGGCGTCGCGTAGCTCGTCGACCGAATCGGCGGCGGCGCCTCGATGCCGAGGCGTGCAGGAGTAAGCCATCCGTCGGTCAAGTTACGCACACGCATGTGCCCCGTTCTGTTCGCCTCGTAAATGCCCGCACCGGCCAGCAGGATCAGTACGGCCAGAGCAGCCGGCCAGCGCTTGTGCACTCCCGGGATGCGGATCGACGCATCGTCCTTCTCCATCATCGACAGCGGTATGGGGACTGACGACATTCGCGAAGCTCCTAGCAGCACGTTTGGCTCCAAGCTCGCTCGGCGATGCGCGATGTAGCTGCTCAACGCTTCCGCGAGGCTGGCCATCGTGGGGTAGCGCTCGGCTGGTGTCCTCCGCAGGCAGCGTGCGAGGATGTCGTCTAGCTCGGCGCCCGCGCTCGGGACCGCCTGCAGGATTGACCGGGGGGTGGCGGTCAGGATCTGGGCGAACACCTGGGTGACGCCGGCCCCTTCGAATGGCGCCGCACCGGTGAGCAGCTCGTAGAGCACGGCACCGAGCGACCAAATGTCAGTTCGCGAATCGACGAGCTGCGGCGTCATGATCTGCTCAGGCGACATGTAGAAAGGCGAACCGATGCTGTCTTGAGGGCCGGTCGTTCCGAGTGAGCGTGCGGAGTCGAGTTGCTTGGCCAGGCCGAAGTCCAGAACTTTGACGATGTCCTGTCCTGGGCCGCCTGACCACAGGAACAGGTTTTCGGGCTTGATGTCGCGATGGACGATGCCGAGGGCGTGCGCCTCGCCAAGTGCCTCGCACACCTGCAGCACGTAGCCGATGGCCGTATCGACGCCGAGGGGCCCGTCGCGCTGGATCAACGCATGGAGCGAGATTCCTTCCAGGTGCTCCATGACGAGATAAGGACGACCCGAGTCGAGCTGCCCGACGTCCATCACCCGCACCACGTGCTCGCTACGCAGCGATGCCAGCGCCCGCGCCTCGTTCAGGAAACGCTCGATGACCGCGTCTTTGCCCGAGAGCGCTCGGCGCAAAAATTTGATGGCCACCGGTTGATCCAGCTGCAAGTGGCGACCGAGGCACACGATGCCCATACCGCCCTCCGCAAACTGGCCCTCGACGATGTACTTACCCCCGAGTAGCTCGCCCGCGACAACAGGGGCGACCGTCTCGAGCGAGTCATCCACATCCCAGGATTCGTGCGGGAAACTTTCCCGGCGGTGGCGTGGTGCTTCGCTCGTCCCGGCAGCCTCGGGCGTGCTGCGAACACCGGTGATCGTGGCGCCATCCTCGAGCGCCGTGGCAGCCATCCCACGCGCCAGTGCATCTCTGGCCCTCGGAGCGCGCTCATTCATGATGACTCACGATCAGAAGACCAAGACGCGAAATGTAAAAGGAGTGATGCATCGTCTCTTTGAACCCCAGCCACCAATTAGATAACCCTGCAACTTGCGGACTCTCGCGTGCATCCGCAAGTGGACGGCGATTACTCGGCGCGATCAGTGCGCACACGCCCGCACATGGTCCCGCCGGTCAACCTGTCAGCGCAGGAATTCGAGAAATGGCAAGAACGCAACGGCCGAGCTCCGCCCTGTAACGCGAGCTATCGCAGCATCCCGGTGCGTTCAAGAATCACGTACAACGCCACCAGCACGCAAAGCGCCTGAATGATCCGCTTGATGGTCGAGTTCGGGATGGGCAGGAGATCAATCAGGTAGATCGCGAGCGCCAGAACCACGAGTACGACGATGAGAAAGATGAGGATGGGCATGGACCACTCTACAGCATTATCCAGACTGCATACCTGGGGGCGTACGAATACCGCTGAGGCCGGACCGCGTGGAGATTCAAGGCTTCGGCTCGCCTTCGCCTTCGATGTGGAATTCGACCCGGCGGTTGCTGGCACGACCTTCTTCGGTGTCGTTCGTGTCGAGCGGTTTGTCGAATCCAAATCCGGTCGACGTGAGCTGCTTGCGATCGACGCCGTGCTTCACGAGCCAGTTCGCCACGGCGGCGGCACCCGCGTTGCTGAGCCGCTTGTTGAGGTCGGCAGTGCCCTTGTTGTCGGTGTGACCTTCGATGCCCCGATGCCTCTACCGGCGTAACGCACGGTCTGATGCAACGAAGCAATTTTCGAGCCCCAGGAAACGCGACCGAAGTGGCGGGTTCCCTGGCGAGCGCCGTGGCGAAAGCGCTCGAATGTAACTGTTTTGCGCGTCGACAGGCGGAGGCCAGCGGGCGGGCTTCGCCATCGTGAAGCCGCACGAATGGATATTCGGCACCTTGGAGAGCTGGAAGAGGCGAACCGGCGCCGCGTCAGCGTGGGCGACAAGGACGTGGACGAGAAATTCGAGACAGCGCCAGCGCGCCACTCGTCAGCATCGCCAAGTAGCCCGGACCCCACTGACAAGCTCAATCCGAGCGTCAAAGTCGTCCTCCGCCCGCTCGGGAAATTGCAGAGCAAGTCGCCACGAGAGATCGCGCAGAGCACGGCACGCGCCCACAGCCGAACGAACCGGCGGCGAGAGCGATGGCAGCTAGTAGAAGCAACGCATGGATCATGCGCTTCGGGCGACTGTACTCCGCTGTGACGCGAGCCCGCGATACGCGAAGCCGGGGCCGCACGCTTATGCGCCCATGCTGGCGGCCGTATTGGAAAGACTCTCTTCGTAGCAGACGGGTTTAGACATAGTGAAGACAAACATCGTTCGAGTTGGTGTGGGCCTCATCGCGGCAGTGTTGGCCATGGGTGGGTGTTCGAGCGGCGGCAAAGACACGCCTGCCACCGGCGGGAGCGGCGGAGCAGGTGGCTCGAGCGGCTCGGGTGGCTCTGGCGGCATCACCTTTACGATTCCCGAAAATGGCGGCCCTGTCGATGTGACGACCGACAGCGGAAACGTCGTTCATTTCGAGTTTCCGGCGAGCGCGAGCGGGCGCACTGTCGTCCTGACACCTACCAGCGCCAGCGCCATCGGCTGGCCTGAAGGTGAGTTCGCAGACGTCATCGATCTTTCTCCGGATGGCGTGACGTTCGAGGAACCGGTGATCGTTCGTACCGACAACAAGTCCGCCGTCGTCCTGCACTTCGCAGGCGGCAGCACGAAGTCGGTGCCGGAGGTGCTTCAA
>DATHEN010000628.1:0-2580 GCA_035318565.1 Polyangiaceae bacterium | reverse complement strand
GCGTCGCGCAGCAGCTCTTGCGTTACTCGCTCGGACTTTCCAAGACCGAGGTCAACTCGTGTGCGCTTGCCAGCACCGTCCAGCGCTTTTCCGCGTCCGGGCTCAAGTTCCGCGAGCTCTTACTGGGCTACGTGACGAGCTCGGCGTTCCGGCGCCGGAACAGCATCGACGCGGGGCAGCCATGAGCCGAGGAGAACGCCACAGCATGTTGCGCCAGCGGATTTCACGTCGTCATGTGTTGCGCGCCGCCGGTGCCGGCGCGCTCGGCAGCCTGGTCGGCGGATCGAGTCTGCCGAGCGCGCGCGCCCAAAGTCAGACACCGCCGCGCCGCTTGCTGCTCTTCTACACGCAGCAGGGCACCTTGCGCGATCGCTGGGCGCCGAGCGGCGGGGAAACGGACTTCAGCCTGGGTGAGCTGCACGCTGCGGATCTGCAGACATTCAGGTCCGAGCTCCTGTTTCTGCAGGGTCTCGACATGCGCTCGAACGACGTCGACCCCACGGGTCCGGCCAACGCACACTACGCCGGGACCACGCACGCGCTGACCGGCATCGATCGCAAGAGTCCGACCTTGCCGAGCGGCCCGTCGATCGATCAATTCATCGCCCAACAGATCAACAAGGATCGTCCGCTCACCAAGCTGCCTTCGCTCGAGCTCGCGTGCCAGGACGTGAGCTTCGGCGAATGGGCGGTGTCCTTCGGCAACAACGGTGCAGCCATTCCCTTCGAGGTCGATCCGGGCAAGGCGTACGATCGCGTGTTCGCCGGCTTCACGGCTCCGAATCCCGACGACTCGGCCGCGAAGGCCAAAGCCGCGCAAGACGAGCTCGTGCTGAAGTGGGCGGCGGGCGAGTACGACGCCGCCGCGAAGAAGTTCGCTGCTGCGGACCGACAGAAGCTCGCCGCACACGCTGCGATGGTGCGCGACCTGCAAGCGCGATTGACCGTGTTACCGAAGCCGACACAGAGCTGCAGCGTGCCTGGCCGTTTGACCGCCAATGGCTATCAGGCGCGCTTCGAGGCGCACGCACGGCTGGCCGTTGCGGCGCTGGCCTGCGACCTGACCCGCGTGGTCACGATTGCGCTGCCGGAGCTTCCGTCCGAGATGGTCGGCTACTCGAGCGGGCTCCAGGGCACTCTGGATTTGCACGACTTGGTCCACAAGACGGCGGAGAACGGGCAGCTCCGCAGCAACGCGGAGGCGGTCGCGCCCATCAAGCGTTATCATCAGGCCCACGCGAAGCAGTTCGCCTTTCTCCTCAAGCTCATGCAGGAGATCCCGGAGGGGGAGGGCAAGACGCTGCTCGACCACTCGGCGGTATTGTGGTGCGGTCAGCTCGGCTCGGGCAGCCACGATCTGCACCTTTTGCCCTGGATTCTGGCCGGTAAGGGCGGCGGAGCCTTTCGCACCGGGCGTCTCGTCCGCTTCTCGCGCCCGAACGATCGCGGACCTGCCCACAACAATCTGTTCGTGTCGCTCGCCAACTACATGGGCGTGAACGTCACGAGCTTCGGCAACGCCGAGGTCTGCACGGGGCCGCTTTCCGAGCTCGCTTGAGCGCGAATTTTCGCGGGTTACCGGGGGGCTTGGCGGTTCACCCCGGCCGTGCAAGAAACCGGGCATGGGCATTCATGAATTTTCGCTGAAGGATATCGCTGGCAAAGAACGTTCGCTCGGCGACTTTCAGGGCAAGGCGCTGCTCGTGGTCAACGTCGCGTCGCGTTGCGGACTGACCCCGCAGTACACGGAGCTGCAGGCGCTCTACGGCGAGCTGCACGATCGCGGGCTCGAGGTGCTCGGTGTTCCCTGCAACCAGTTTGCCGGACAGGAACCGGGAAGCGAGGCCGAAATACAGGAGTTCTGCTCGACCCGTTACAACGTGGAGTTCCCGCTGTTCTCCAAGGTCGACGTGAACGGCCCGAACCGCCACGCCCTCTACGAGTGGCTCACCGCGCAAAAGACGGCCCCGGAGGGCCCCGGTGACGTTCAGTGGAACTTTGCGAAGTTCGTGGTGGATCGCCAGGGCAACGTGGTCGGGCGGTTCTCGCCGACGACTGCACCTTCGGATCCCGAGCTACGCGCCGCACTCGAGAAAGCGCTGAGCTAAACTACGGCACGCTCTCGCAGACCATGCGCCCGCTCTTGCAGGTGCAGGTCGTCGTTCCATCGCCGCTGACGAATCCATGGCCGTGCTGATAAATGGCGCGGCCGATGCGGCACGACGGCGGTAGCGGACAGTAGCGCTCCGTGCAGCCCGTTACGCTTCCGGAGCTGCACGTACAGCTGTTGCAGCTCTCCGGATCCGGTACGCCGGATGCGCCG
Organism: Polyangiaceae bacterium; assembly: GCA_035318565.1. Classification (GTDB taxonomy): domain Bacteria; phylum Myxococcota_A; class Polyangia; order Polyangiales; family Polyangiaceae; genus DATDJP01. The sequence continues at coordinate 257 of DATHEN010000628.1, read as the reverse complement.
CTCGAGTAGATCTGCCCGTTGACGACGCACGCGGAAGACACGCAAGCGCGCTTGGTGCACGCCAGCGCGCCGTTGTTACAGCTGCAGGTATTGCAGCCATCTTCGGCGGGAATGCCCGTGGTGCCCTCGGGATACGTGGTGCCGCCGACCGTGCAGTCTCCACCGGTGGTCTCGCACTTCCCCTCCCGCATGTAGCCGAAGCCCGCCAGCGCGGCTTCGCAGGCGTTGCCGTAGGTCTTGCCGTCGCAGCCGCACAC
>DATHEN010000627.1:0-3290 GCA_035318565.1 Polyangiaceae bacterium | reverse complement strand
CGGATTGTCGAGCTCGATGATCCCGATGTGGCCCGTGATGTTTGCCTTCACTTGCTGCATGCGTCCCTCTACTTGCGCTTGTCGACCCAAACGTCTCTGCTGAGCACACCGGCAGCCCTCACCGCCAGCGCCGGCAGCGCGCGCTTGGCAGCCGCCATGATTTTGGCGTCGAGTCCCACGAACACGCGCTCCTGATTGGCCTCGACGGCGTTCAGGATGGTGTTCGCGCAGCTCTTGGCGCTCGTCCGTGCGATCTTGGCGAAGATCTTGGCTTCACGCTCGCTCACGTGACGAGCAGACTTGGCGATGTTCGTACGAATGCCGCCCGGGTGCACGCTGGTCACGCGGATCGGCTCGCCGCGGAGCTCCTGCATCAAGGTCTCGTTCAGGCCGTGCACGGCGTACTTGGAGATGTTGTACGGTCCGTTGTTGGCGAACGGGACGAACGCGTTGATGCTCGAGATATTGACGATGTGACCCGCACCGCGTTCTCTGAAGAGCGGCAAGAACGCCTTGGTGCCGTAGAGGACGCCCCAAAAGTTCACGGCCAGCACGAACTCGATGTCGTCGTAGTCGAGCTGCTCCAGGCTGCCTTTGCAGGTCACTCCGGCGTTGTTGATGACCACGTCCGCGCCGCCATGCTGGGCCCGAACTTCGCCCGCGTAGCGCTCTACGGCGGCGCGATCGCGAACGTCCAGCGGATGTGTGGTGACCTTGACTGCGCCGTTCAAGAGCTCGCGCGTCTCACTCAGAGCGGCCTCGTCGTTGTCGGACAACGCGACGTGCGCGCCCCGTTGCACGAGCTCCGCCGCGAGCGCGCGGCCAATTCCGGATCCCGCGCCGGTAACCGCCACGACTTTACCTCGTAGACTCGTCATTTGTCGGCCGTTTGCTCCTTCGGATAACTCACAGAGCCAAATTGGATAATCCAATTATAAAAGCGAGTCAAGACCGCGCAGAGGCCGCCGGGCAGCTAGCGTGCAGCTGCGTCGAAGATCTCGTCCAGGATCGGCTTGGTCGCGACGTGCAGTTCCATTCCCAGGGTCGAGCTGGCCTCGAGCAACAAGTAGGCGCCGTAGTTTCGCGCGCTGTCGATCCACGGCACGGTCCCGTACGCCCCCGCGTCCACCACGTAGCCCGGCTCTTTGCGGGACACCCACCAGCCGAGTCCATAGCCGGCCAAGCGCTCGTTGTACGTATCGAGGTCGTGCTCGGCGATGCGATCCTCTTGCATGCGCGCCACGCCTTCGGCGCTCAATACGCGCAGCTCATCGCAGACTCCGCCGCGCAGGTGCATCAGCAGGATCTTCCCGTAGGCGAGCACCGTCGTGTACGCACCGCCCTCGACGTTCGGATTGTCGGTCCGCGGCAACGTGGCCACATCCCCGCTGAAGAACGCCGGGTATGACAAGGCCGTGCTCAGGCCGCCGCCGCTGCTGAAAGCACGTTCGTACTGATTCGTGTAGCCCAGCGTTTCCGGGCTGCAAGGGCCGTACGTTTCTTCGATGAGCTCGGCCCACGTCTTGCCGCTCACGACCTCCGCGATGCCACCGGCGAGCTGCCAGGCTCCCCCGCCGTAACGCCACTGGGTGTCGGGCGGCAGGCGGTCCGCGGCGTCCTCGGCCGTGTACACGCGTTTCGCACAATCGCTCAACGTGCCGTTCGGCACGTGCTGGCAACTGTACAGCGCGTAGCTGGGATCGTCGGCGATACCGACCAGGCCGGAGCTGTTGGATAGCAGCTGCGCCACGCTGATGTCGGTCTTGTGCGTGCCCCATGCACCCAGATACGTCGAGATCGGCGCGTCCAGGTCCAAGAGGCCCTGCTCCGAGAGCCGCACCAGCACGGCGGCGCTCAAGATCTTGCTGGACGAAGCGACCAGCGAAATGCGGCCCTGCGTGTGAGCTCCATAAGCCCGCTCGTGCACGATGCCGCGATCGCGGTGCACCACCACGGCTCCAGCGCCGCTCAAGCCCTTTTCGCTCAAAAAGTTCGCGACGGCGGCGTCGAAGGCGCTGAAATCGAGCTCACCTTGCAGTCGTTCGTCGTGCCCACACGCGCCGAGCGCCAGCGCAAAAAGCACTCCTGCGAAACCCCGAGCCGCGCTCACCATACCGTCCATGTGAAGCGCGAACATTTGCGCGAGCGCCGTCGGGCGTCAAAGCGTGGTGCCGCCTGCCCTGGAAGCGTTGCATGCAACCCTCGGCTCCGGTTGCATCCCTGCCCTGCGTTGCACCCAAGCCCGACAATTTACGCAAATTTGCGGGTTTTCCGCGAGCTACCGGCGCGGCCTGCCCCTTGCAGAAGGGGCCTGCAAGCTCGAACGAGGAGAACCCCATGCATCGATTCACCGCGCTACTTGGTCTTCTGAGTGTTGGATTGGCGACCGCCTGCGGCGGAGCAGCCGAGGGCAACACCGTGGAAGACGAGGTCGGCGGGGAGGCAATCGGTGCGAACCAGGAAGCGATCAGCTTCGGCACCGTCGCTACCAGCACCTTCCAAAAGCAGTACCCGGCGGTGTCGCCGATCATCAAGGGCACCTACAGGCCGCCGATCGGTCCGATCGGTCCGATCGTCGCTGACCCGACGCCGAACTCCGATTTGCGGCCCGAAGGGGCGATGCGCTTTTACGGCCCTGCGCAGCCGACGCTCGGCCTGCAGATCGACGTCACCAACATCGGCACGTCCCCCGCATACGGCCCGAGCGGTCGTGTGATCATCGCGGGCTCGATCTACAGCGCCACGCTCTACCAATATTACGGCGGCACGGCGACGGCGGCCAACACCGTCAACGCCGGCGAACGCGGCTACCTCCTCGTGCGCATTCCGCCCAACGTGCTCTCGCGCTGCGGCTCCTACGGAGTTCAGATCGACGTCGATCACAACATGCAAAACGGCACCAACGCCTTTGCCAACGATCTGCGCCCGACGCTCGCCTACGAAACGGGAGTCACTTGCCGGCTCGCCTGGACGTCCCCGCTCAATGCGGCCACCCTCGGCACCGCGCCCACGCAAGCCATGGGCAGCAAGTTCGCGGCGGGCAGCTCGCTCCAGGACATCGTGAGCAGCATTCAGCCCGGCCGCCCTGACGGCATGCGCTGCTCGAGCTGCCACAACTCCACGGACGTGAATCCCTACCGCCCGCCGGTGGCGAAGGGCGGCGTCTCAGCGCCGGCCGTCGATCCGTTCCAGTTCTACGGCGGCTCGCAGGGTTGGGCTTGCGGCAGCGACCCTTGGGCGTTCCGCTTCGCGAACACCGCCTACCCGAAGCCGCAGTACCTGCGCGACGC
>DATHEN010000626.1:0-2555 GCA_035318565.1 Polyangiaceae bacterium | reverse complement strand
AGCTTCACCACGGTATCCGGGATACCGCGCTCGCTTTCCAGATCGCCGTCGTAGAGCGGAATGCCGGCGATAGACGCGATTTCCAGGTCCGTGCCCGGTGGGACCCGCGCAGCGGCCGCCCGTAGCAATGCCGCATTGAAGGACGCCTTTCGCAAACTGCCGGCGATGCCAACGATTCTCGTCATGGATTCGACGTAACCCGTCTGCACCGGAAGCGAAATGACCCATTTTCTGGCTACTCTAATAGTTCCGTCGCAGCCGAACGGCACGCCCGGTCGCTGCTCGCTGTACCTGGACACGGAAGGCGGCCACGATCGCAGCACCCTTCTCGGCTTCGAGCGCGGCCAACTTCAGCCGCAGCCCCCGCCTTCCAACGGGCGTGTGCCGGAAGGCGTGGGAGACTCCATCAGCGCCGGTTTCGGCGACTTGGGCGCGGAGCCGCATCCCAACGGGGGCGCGAATCCTGCTTGCTACGGCACGCCTGCAAACCCATCCTGGTATGCAACGTACACGGCGCTAGCTGGCCGCGCCCTGCAGGCAGAAGTCACTCCCATGAGGCCGCCTGTGATACTCGGTGCCGAGTCCATGTACGCCATCGTTCTGATCGTCCATTCGTGGCTACGCTATGTCGTGCTCGCGCTTGGTCTCGTGCTCCTTGCCACCGCAGCCTCGAACCTGCGGCAGCAAGCTAGCTGGTCCGAGCGCCACGAGAGCATCCACCGCGCCTTCCTGAGCACGCTCGATTTGCAGCTGCTGCTCGGCCTGCTGCTCTTCATCGTCTGGAGCCCGCTCGTCGAGATCCTGCTCAGCAACTTCGCCGCCGGCGTTAAGGACGCACAGCTGCGGTTCTTCGGGCTCGAGCATCCCGTGACCATGCTGCTGGCGGTGGTCATCGCGCACGTGGGACGCACGCGCTCGCGCCGCAAGCAAGGCCGCGCGCGGCAGCAGACGGTAGTGATCACCCAAGCGCTCTGGTTACTGCTCACGTTCACCGCAATCCCCTGGCCGTGGCTCGACGTGGGCCGGTCGTTGTTTCGCCTGTAATCGCGCGCTCGGAGGGGGCTACTTGAAGCCCGCCGCGAGCCGTGTTGTGGTCCAACCATCTGACAGTCAGACCATGGCGCAGCGCCTGCCGGAGGTTCGGATGACACGCAGCAAATCTCTGAAACTGAACATGTTTTTCTTCCTGGGCAGCGCGGCTCTCGGCTGTAAGGCGGTCGAGACTCCGTCGCAGCCACTCGTCGGCTGCCAACCCGCTCGGCCAGCGCTCGCCCACTATCCGAACGCCCAGGCGCTCTCCACTCAGCCGGCGAACGCGCCCTATCCCTGTGCGGTGGAACCCGGGGTCGATACTCACGACTTCGCTATCGTGGCCACCGAGGAGGGCACGCTGATCGCCGCGCCTGCGCCGGAAGAGAACTTCGTGCGTTCGAGAAATAACGGCCAGACCTGGGAGGGGCCGACGCGCATGGGCGAAGACGATGGCATTCCGGCGATCGTCCACCCGTGGCTGTGGCAGGACGACAAGACGGGACGGATCTTCTTCAATGGCTTCAACATCGGCGCCGGAGCGCCGGGTTGCCAGAACGCGAGCGGAACCGCGATGTGGTTCAGCGACGACGAAGGCGACAGCTGGCAGTACCAATCGATCGGCTGCGACAGCAAAGACTTCGGCAAGATCATCACGGGGCCGCCCGTCACGGAAGCGAGCAAGGCAGCGCTGGCGCGGAACGGGTACCCGAACATGGTCTACTTCTGCGCTGAAGGCCCGACGCTCATCATCGGTCCGAACCGCATGTGCTACCGCTCGCTCGATGGCGGCAGAACGTTCGCGCGCACCAAGAGCGACGCCGTCGATGCCGCTCGCGGACAAGGCGGCTGGCCTCAAGCCGGCGCGGTCGGCGCCGATGGAACCCTCTACGTGACTCACGGCTCCGACAGCGGTCTGCAGATCTCCACCAGCCGAGACGAGGGCGACAGCTGGCTCGACGTGCCCATCCCCAATAGCGCCATCAAGCAATTCAACTTGCCGTTTTCCCTCGGCATGACCGTCGCGACCGATTCGGCCGGCAACGCTTACGTCGCGTACGTAGACGAACGCGATCTGCTTCCGTACGTGTCTTTCACGCGCGATCGCGGCGCGAGCTGGTCGCAGCCGATCATGGTCGGCGCTCCCGACGTGAAGGTGGCTCAGTATCCGAGTATCGTGGCGCGCTCACCCGGTTACATCATGGTGGCGTACTACGGCAGCCCCAAGGCGGAAGGCACCGGCAACGGCTACATTCAAAGCGACGAACGGCCGTACCACGGCAAGGTCGTCGTCACCCGCAACGTGTTCGCGGCGAAACCCGTGTTGTGGAGCACCACCATCAACGATCCAGCCACTCCGCTCTTCACCGGCATGGCCGTGTCCGTCACGGAGTACCTGGGCAGGCCGAGTTTCGGTCCCGATGGCTCGGCCTGGGCGACGTTCCAGAAAGGAACGAGAGGTCTCGTGGGTCGCTTCGTTCCGCCGCCGCCGAACCCGTAACCAAACCGGGCCGTCCAGCGCTGAC
>DATHEN010000625.1:0-3763 GCA_035318565.1 Polyangiaceae bacterium | reverse complement strand
CTCGGCAGCATGGCGCATATGCGACAGAAGTCGTCAGCGCGCTGTCAGAGCACGTGGAGCAGTGTGCGCCATGCAACTACCGCGAGCGTGGTGCAGAGCCCCGAAAGCCGAATTGCCTGCCGCTGTACTGATGCAACAGGTGTCGTTGCGGCGTGCACAACACTGAGCGCGTCATGCCGCGGCCGGCCGCCGAGCCGCGGGCCGCGCCAGACGCTGGCCAGGGAGCTCGAGCTCCGCAGGCCGCTGCAGAAGGCCAGGATCCAGGTGTTTTACCGCGTAAATTGCAGTGGATAGGCCGCGCTGAACAGACCGGATAGGCTCCCGCGAATGGCCGAATCAAAGAGCCCGCTCGCCGACCCCGAAGCGTGGAACCTCGTGAGTGAAGGTTACGTCACTGACGTCGTCCCCCAGTTCGAAGCGTTCGCTCGCGACGCTCTGCGACTCGCCGGCGTCACAGCCGGGATGCGGGTGGTCGACGTCGCCTGCGGTCCCGGCACTTTGAGCTTCCTGGCCGCCGCCGAAGGCGCTCGTGTCTCGGCGCTCGACTTCTCCGAGCGCATGATCGAGGCGCTGAACGATCGCGCGCGGCGGGAAGGCGCGCAAGGCATCGAAGCGCGCACCGGTAACGGCATGGCGCTCCCGTACGGCGCATCCGAGTTCGATGCCGGCTTCTCGATGTTCGGGTTGATGTTCTTTCCCGACCGTCAAAAAGGTTTCAAAGAACTCGTGCGCGTGCTGAAACCGGGCGCCCGCGCGGTAGTCTCGAGCTGGCAGCCGATGGATCGCGTGCCGCTCTTCGCGGAGCTGTTCGCTACGCTGCGTGCCTTGATGCCCGATTTGCCCTTCGGCGAGGGGCCCCCTCCGCTCGGCACGGCAGAGGAAATGTCCGCCGAAATGTTGGCATCCGGATTTCAGAAAGCCGACGTGCACGAGATCGCTCACACGATCGAGGCGGCGTCGCTCAGCGCGTGGCTCGAGTCCATGCTGCGCAGCATGGCGCCTCTGGTGCTGCTGCAACACCGCATGGGGCCGAGCGCTTTCGAGCCGCTCGCGCGCACCCTGTACGATCGGCTCGCGCAGCGCTTCGGCAATGGCCCACAGTCCATGCGCTTGGTTTCGAACTTTGGGGTGGGAGTGCGCTGAGTGGATTGCAAAGGAGGCGCTTCGTGAACGACGATTTGATTTTTTACCATAACCCTATGTCGCGCGGCCGCATCGCCCACTGGATGCTCGAAGAAGTGGGAACGCCGTACGAGATGAAACTCGTCAACTTCGAGAAGCGGGAGCACAAGGCGCCCGAATTTCTCGCCATCAACCCCATGGGCAAGCTGCCCGCGATCGTCCACCGCGGCACGGTAGTGACCGAGGCCGCTGCCATTTGCACCTACCTCGCCGACGCTTTTCCCGAAGCCCGGCTCGCGCCTGCCGTGAACGACCCGGTGCGCGGGACGTACCTGCGCTGGCTGTTCTTCGGAGCGGGATGCATCGAGCCTGCGCTCGTCGATCGCATGCTGGATCGAGCGGCTGCCCCGCCCAGCAGCCTCGGTTACGGAAGCTACGCAGACGTGCTCGATGCGCTCGAAAAGGCCGTCACGCCCGGGCCGTTCATTCTGGGCGAACGCTTCAGCGCCGCCGACGTGTACGTGGGATCGCAGATCGGCTGGGGCCTCATGGTCAAAAGTCTCGAACCGCGTCCCGCGTTTCTCGCCTACGTGGACCGTTGGAACCAGCGCCCGGCGTTCCAACGCGTGCTCGCACAAACCAACGAGTTAGTCGAAAAGCTGAAGGCCGGGGGGTGAGCAGCAAGCGCCTCCGTGTTGCGCTGACCGGGTTCATCAGTGCGGGGGCATCGAGCGCTGGCGGCTGCGACAGCACGTGCAACGACATCGGCTGTGCGCCGACCTGCGTCTTGCAACTTTCTACGGCGATCAGCGAGCCCGGCGAATACGAAGTCAGCGTGACATGGGACGGCCAGGTCCACAGTTGCACGCTCCGACTACCCAGCGACGTTTCGCAGCCAACACGCTGCGACGACAACGCGCTCTGGTTGCAGACAACGCCAGTTGGGCTCGAATCCGTGAACATCATGAGCGGCTTTCCGCGCAGCGTGACGCTCTCATTGCGTCGAGGCGACGCCACGCTCGTCAACACTACGTTGAATGGCCTTCGCTATTATGAGGACCTGCACGGCGACGCTTGCACTCAACCGTGCAAGCGAGCCACCTCTACGGTTCCAGTCTGACGCCATCCAAGCCTTCGCTCACGCCCAGCCCTGACATGCGTGTCGTGCTGCGGCGACAAACTGTCTCACCGAGTTCTGTCGCCAGCGACGTCGCCGCCTGACACCATCCCACATGTCGCAAAACTTGCGCGTGTTGTGCGGCATTTCTCGGTGCACGCCGCGTAGATAACATCTTGGCAGGCGTGACGCGCCGGAGTTAGCCTGTGCATTCCTCAAGGGGATTGCTCGTCGAACCGGAACTGCCGGCGCTGTAATGGGGACAGCACGGCCGGTCAGTGCAAAGGAGCCTTTAATAATGTCCAAATTCCTTCGTGTGAGATCGATCGCTCTGCCGGTAATGCTGCTCGCTGGAGCCGGCTTGATGGCGGGTTGCGGGGATGACGCTACGAGTCTGACCGAGTGCGAGGGGCAGCTCGGCGCCAAGGTGGAAGCGTTCGGCGACGCGGTCGAGGTGCTGACCACCGTGTCGGGCCAAATGAAAGGGGAGCTCGGCGTCGCCTGTTACAAGATCGCCAAGGATCTCGGCGATACCACCGTACAGGATCCCGGCACCGGACAAGAGCTCGAGGACGCGCAGCTCACCACGTTGTGCAACGCGGCGAAGGCACGGCTCGACGCGTCCCTTCAGGCTGCCGGCCAGGTCACGATCGCGATCGAAGGCGGTCAGTGCCGCATCAACGCCCAGGCTCAAGTCAACTGCGAGGCAGATTGCTCGGTCAACGCGGAATGCCGCGGCGGGGACGTGAGTGCCCGCTGCGATCCCGGCGAGCTCAGCGTGCAGTGCTCGGGCGAGTGCCAAGCCAGCGCCACCTGTCAGGGTTCGGCACAAGTGGCTGCGAACTGCGAAGGCACCTGCGACGCGACGTGTACCGGAACGTGTTCAGGAACGTGCACAGGCACTTGCGAGGGAACCTGCGCGGGCGACACCGATACGGGCGCCGGCTGCAAAGGCACTTGCAACGGCACCTGCACGGGCAGCTGCAGCGCCAAGTGCGAAGGGACGTGCAAAGGCAACTGCACTCTGGCCGCAGACGCCAACATCGAATGTGGCGCAAACGCGCGCTGCAAAGGCGGCTGCACCGGGACCGCGACGGCCCCGCAGTGCGAGGTAAAGCTCGATCCGCCGGAGTGTGAAGTCGATGCAGATTGCTCGGCTGCTTGCGAAAGCAAAGCGTCCCTCGAAGCATCGTGTGAACCCATCAAGGTGGTCGTGAGTGTGACCGGCAATGCGTCACTCAAGACCACGCTCGAAGCCAACCTTCCGGCCATCTTGAAGGTAGCGGGCAAAGCCGAGCTCGCGGGCAACGCCATCGTAGATGTGGGCTCCGCGGGCGTTCGCGTTGCGGGTGAAATCAGCGGGTCGGCGCAGTGCCTCGCGAGCGTAGGCGCCTCCTTCGTGGCGCAGCTGCAGGCCTCTGCGGCGGCGGCCGCGACGGTGAACGTCTCGTTCACCGCCAGCGCCAGCGTCAGCGGTAGCGCAACCGGAGGCGCAGGCTGATCTGAAAGCGATACGGCCAAGTA
>DATHEN010000624.1:0-11257 GCA_035318565.1 Polyangiaceae bacterium | reverse complement strand
CGACGTGCTGTCGGTCGTGAAGGAGATTTTCGACACGATGCGTGAGGGCTTTGCGCTGGCGCACTCCGGCCTCCGCCGGCTGGGCGAATGGGGCGCGCGCATCCAGAGCAGTGAGCCGTACGGCTCGCTTTCGGACCTGCTGCGCTACGACGACCACCGCGCCACGCTGAGCCTGAGCGTGAACATCGGCGCAGACGGGCATATTCGACGCTTCGAGATCACCTCCGTACAAGAGGACTCGGAAAATCCGTTTGCTGGCTCCATCCTCCGGCGTTGGCTCGCCAAGTCGGAGCTCTTTTTGCGCGGCTATCGCTTCAGCGACGGAGAGGTGATGGCTCGGCTCGTCGACGCCGTGTTCACCGGTTTCGAGACCGAGCTCGTGAGCATCGTCCAGCTTCTCGGAGACTTGGAGTTTTATCTCGGCGCGCTCGGCTTCCGCGATCGCGCCGAGGCGGCCGGTCTCGCCGTTTGCCTGCCCGAGCTGGTCGAGCCGGACGCGCCGCGCCGGCTATCGGGCTTGTTCAATCCGCTGCTGCTCATGAGCGGAATCGCGCCCATTCCGTGCGATCTAAAGGCCGAACGGATGGCCAGCACCTGGCTCGTTACGGGCCCGAACTCCGGCGGGAAGACGCGCCTCCTGCAAGCGCTGGGTATCGCGCAGCTCCTCGCCCAGTCGGGTGTATTCGTCAACGCGCGCGCGGGCGCGATCGCGCTCTGCTCCGGTCTCGTCGTTTCGCTCATTCAAGAGGCGAAGGCCGATCAGGCGGAGGGGCGCCTCGGCACGGAGCTGCTGCGCATCCGCGAGCTCTTCGAGCGCTTGCCGCCCGGCGCCATGGTGCTCCTCGACGAGCTCTGCTCGGGAACGAATCCGTCGGAAGGCGAAGAGATCTTCGAGCTCGTGCTCAGGATGTTGGGTCGCCTCGATCCCCAAGCCTTCATCACGACGCACTTTCTTGCCTTTGCCGCCCGGCTCGAGCGCGAAAAGAAGATCCCGAACCTGGCGTTTTTCCAGGTCGAGATCGGCGCGGATCGCCGTGCGACGTATCAGTTCGTGCCCGGCGTCGCGCAGACTTCGCTCGCGGGTCACACCGCGGAGCGCCTCGGCGTCACGAGCGAACAGCTGATGAGCCTCATCGAGAAGAACCTTCAGCGCCGCGCGGCGCTCGCGACCGGCGGACGCAGCTAGCGTATGCCGTCGTTCCTCGTCACGCGCAGAATGTCGCCGGAGCTCGCCGCTCGGGTGCAAGCCAGCGTCGAAGGGCGGCGCGCAGCGCCGGGCAGAGCGCTCGCCCCGCGCTCGATCTCCGTGCTTCGCCTTACGGTCTTCGCCGTCATGGTCTGTGCATTGGTCGGTTTCTTCGTTGTCCGTGAGCGCGCGGACCAGCAGCTCGAGCGCGACCGCGCCGCGTTGCTCGAGCGCGTTCGTCGCTACTCCCGCGCTCTCTCTCCGACTGAAAAAAGCACTGCGGCGCGGGTCGTGCCCTGGCTCACTCGCGCGGCGGGTTCCTACGAGGGGGACTTCGTCGCCCCGGAGCTGCAGAGTCCCGGCGCGCTCACGATCGAGCTCGCTCGCGCGGCTGTCTACGTGCGCGGCCCGCTCGCGAGCTTCAACGGATTCGACAGCATTCGCGATCGCGCCGCCGCATCGTCCAAAGACGCTTTCGTGCTGTGTCTCGTCGATCCCCCGGCCAGTCGGACCGAGAAACTCGTGCGCGCCAAGGCGCGCGGCTCGTACGCTGCGGCTTCCATGCGCCGGACTGCACACGTCCAGCGTCTCTACGACGCGTTTGCCGGCCTGCCATTTTTCGCGCTCGAATGGCAGGCGCGAGTCCTCGCCGCCGACCGGCTACAGCTCGAAAAGCTCCAGCGCAACTTCGAGATGGCGCCGCTCGAAGGCGCCAAGCACGCAGCGAAAGCTCAGCGTCTGCTGTTCGTCATCGACGAACCCGCGAGCAACCAAGTTCCGGCCGAGCTCGACGGCGAGCGCCCTCACCACGTCCGCGTCGGCCTGGTCGATCTGGCCACCGGAAAGCCGCTGCTCAGCCTGCGCCGTTCTGTCGACCCGAGCTGGGTTTCCGAAGCGACGCGCGCCCAGTACGCGAGCGCCGTAGACAGCTGCACCCTGGCGCTCGACGTCCACGCGGCCGTGCTCTCGGCGCGGAGCGCGGCGCTCGGCGCCAGCAGCGGGTGAGCCGAGCGCCTGCCGTGTGCTAGGGCGGTTCGCGCGCCGGATCGCGCAGGATCAGCGTCGGCACGCCCGCGGTGCCGCTCCGCACCGTGAACACCAGAGTGCCCGGCTTGTTGCCCGCGCGCACTTCGCTCAGCTCCAGACCGGACGCGCGCATGCGTGCGTGAGCCGCGTGAATGTCCCGCACGCGGTAAGCCGCACCGTAGAATACGTCTGCGCCGTCATTGCGCGAGTCCTCGACGACTTCGAGGGTGACTCCGCCAATCCGGAAAAACAACATGCGCGTTCCCGCGAAGTCGCGATCGAGCGCGAGTCGAATTCCGAGCGCGTCGCGGTAAAGCGCGATCGCCGCAGCCGGGGCGGCGCTGCGAATCACCACATGGTCGAGCGCATGCACCGCATCCGGGGCAGGCTCGTCGAGAGCATGGGGTAAGTCATCCGCCGATCGCTCGACCGTGAAAACGGACAGCCCACGCGTGCTTTGCGGGGACAGCTCGACGGTACGATAGCGACGAATCTCGCCGCTCGTGGATCGAGCTTCGCCCGCTTGGGGGAGGCTGGCGCGGACGCCGCGCTCGCGCAGGCCGGCTCGGAGCGCGTCCGCATCGTTCGTTCGCAATGCGATCGCCTGCAGGCCCTCGCCGCGGGAGGCCAGCCACTCGCGCAGACCCTCGGCTTCCTCCGAGCCGGGCAGCGGCGCGATCAGCTCGATGATGCCGTTCGCGAGCGCGAAGTGCGCCCCCGCGAGCCCGACATCCGGATACTCGCCGCGCCAGCTGGGGTCTCGGCCCAGAACGCGCTGGTAGTCGCCCAGAGCCGCGTCCAGATCGCGAGTAGCAACGGTGATGTGGTCGAAGTGCGTCAGCATTTCGGCGTTCCTCGCGCGTGCCGAGCGGCGCAGGCTCTACAAATGCGCCGCTTCGGCGCCGAAAAAGGCGTCGTCCGCTTCGACGATGATATCGGCCAGCACGCGGATGCGCGGCATTTCATTGCTGAACCAGTAGCGCGCCGCCCGCAGCTTGCCCTCGTAGAAGGGGCGGGCGTCTGCCGGGATCGAGCCGGCGAGCTGCTCTTTTGCCGCGGCGGCGAGCTCGAGCCAGGACCAGCCGATCACGAGGGTACTGAAGAGGTCGAGGTAGTCCGCGCTGTTTTGCAGCGCGCGGCCGATGTCACCGTTCATCGCGACGGCGCCCACCGCAGTGCTGGCGCGCTGCAGCGCGTCCATCGCGCCGCGCAGCCCGTCACCCAAGCTCCCCTCCACGCCGGCCGCCGCGGCGCGCGACAGCGTCAGCTCGAGCTCCTCGGCAAACGTGAGCAGGCTCTGACCCTGCGTCTGCAGCACCTTGCGACCGAGCAAGTCCAGGCTCTGAATACCCGTGGTGCCTTCGTGCAAGCTGTTGAGCTTCTGATCGCGGAGCCACGCTTCGGGCAGGTACTCGCTCGTGTAGCCGTAGCCGCCGTGCACCTGCATCGCCAGCGCGTTGGACTCGAAGCCCTTCTCGGCGGGGAACGTCTTGGCTACGGGGGTCAAGAGCTCGAGCAACGTGTGTGCGCGCTTGCGGACGGCTTCGTCGGGGCTGTGCGTCGACAGGTCGGCGTACTTCGAGCAGCGCACGAGCAGCGCGAACGCACCCTCGCAGATCGCCTTCTGGCGTAGCAGCATGCGCTTGACGTCGGCATGCTCGATAATCGGCACCGGCGGCTCGTGCGAGCGCATGCCGAAGCGGCGACCCTGCGGGCGATCCTTGGCATACTGCAACGCTTGTTCGTAGGCGACCATCGCCGTCGCCATGCCCGTCATGCCCACGCCGATGCGCGCCTCGTTCATCATCTGAAACATGCAGGTGATGCCCTGGTTCGGCGCGCCGACGAGGTAGCCGTGGCAATCGCCGCGCTCGCCGAAGTTCAGCGCGATCGACGGCAGCCCGCGGAAGCCGAGCTTGTGGAACGTGCCGGCGGTGGTGCAGTCGTTGTCTCGGAGCTCCCCGTCGGAGGCGCGCAGGCGCGGTACGCAGAACAACGAGATGCCTTTGATGCCGGGCGGCGCGCCCTCGATGCGGGCGAGGGCCAGGTGCACGATGTTCTCGCTGAAGTCGTTGTCGCCACCGGAGATGAACACCTTCGAGCCCGAGAGCAGGTAGTGGCCGCCGGCGGTGGGCACGGCCTTCGTGCTCAGGTCGGTCAGCCCGCTGCCTGCGTTGGGCTCCGTGAGCGCCATCGTGCCCGTCCACTGTCCAGCGAGCATCGGATCCATGTACGTGCGCTTGACGGTCTCGCTGCCGAAGGACTCCAGCAGGTGTGCGGCGCCCATCGTCAGGCTCATGTAACCGATCGCAGAGAGATTGGCCGCGCTGAGATAGGCGAGGGCGGTCATCAGGATCGGCGCGGGCAGCTGCTGGCCGCCGGCCTCGAAGTCGCGCGTTGCACGCAGCAGGCCCAGCTCGGTGAGCTGTGGGTAGAGCGACTTCAGGATCGGGTGGCAATGCACGCGCCCGTTCTCGTAGTAGGCCGCATGCTCGTCCATCGGTTTGTACGTCGGGAACAACACCGAACGCGCGAAACGGCGGCAGCCAGCCACGAACAGATCGAGCGTTTGCCGGTCGTGATCGGCAAAGCGCGGCAGCTCGGTCAACTGCATGACGCGCAGCGTGTCGTGGAGCACGAACTCTACGGTGCGATCCTGAATGAGCGGATTGTCGGACATGCACGAATCTCCTGCCGATTGCCTCGCTTGACGGAGTAGGGTATACATCTATACCCATGGCGGGGTCAAGCCGAGTACAGCCGAACTCGCTGGCCGCGGAGCCTCACGCGGTCAGTACGCGCGAACGCCTGCTTCGAGCCGTCTTCAGCGTGGTGCGCCGCGACGGCCTGTCGCGGCTGACTGCCGTGGCCCTCACGGCCGAGGCCGGCATCGCTCAGCCGCGCTTTTATCGCTACTTCGACAGTCTGGACTCGTGCCTGGCCGAGGCCGCCGAGCGCATGGCCAAGGGTTTCAAGGACGTCACTGTGGCGCTGCGCCGGCAGATGCGGGATCCCCGCGACGTCCATGAGCTCTCGGCACACTATCGCGCCGTGCTCGAGATGGCGCTGCAGCAGCGGACCTTCGTGGAGCTCGCGCTGCGCACCGCGCATGAGCCCACGGTTCTCGGCAAGGTGCTGCGGCGCGCCGATGGCGACGTGCGCCAGACCTTCGCCGACGAGCTGTACGAGCGCGGGCAGGGCGCAGGACTCCGCGAGCGCGACCGTGCCGCGGTGCGCCGGCTGGCGGACCTCGTCCTGGACTCGGTATACGCGACCATCGCGCGCTTGCTGACGCAGCCGGAGGACGAGGCAAGCCGGGCGGTCGAGACGCTCGCGCACGAGCTCGCGCTCTTCACGAGCGCCGGCACGGTGGCGATCTTCGAACACCTGCTGAAGCGTCCGACGCGCCGCCGAGCGGGCGGAGCGCGGGAGCCGTGATAATTCTGTAATAGTTATCAGTTGTTACAAAAAGAAGTCCGACCGCGTCGATTGACCGCCGAGTCGATCGTCGTGTTCGGAAGGAGCCGGCAGCTGCCGGTCGTCCTCTCACGGTCAGGAGCCAGCCATGCGTTTCATGATGATGCACAAGAACGATCCGAACACCGAGGCGGGCGACCCGCCCCCGATGGAAATCGTCAACAAGATGGGCGAGTTCATCGGCGAGCACGCCAAAGCAGGTCGGTTCATCGACGGCGCCGGCCTCGGCGCGAGCAAGACGCGAACACGCCTGGTCTTCCGTGATGGGCAATGCACGGTGAAGCACGGACCTTATCGTGGCGAACACGAGCTGCCGGCGGCGACGCTGCTGCTCAAGGTCCGCACCCGCGAGGAAGCCATCGGTTGGGCGGAGCGCTACGGCAAGATCCTCGGCGATGGTGAGATCGAGCTCGGCAAAGTCAACGAACCCTGGGACATCGGGCTGATGCCCGCGCCGGAGAATCCGCCGTTGCAGATGCTGCTCATCGAGAAGGCCGACGCTGCCACCGAGGCCGGCGGTCGAAGCCCGCAGCAGAAGACCGCGCTCTCGCGTCTCAGGAGCGAAATGACCAAGGCCGGCGTGCTCGTCCGCTCGCTCAAGTTGCAGTCGAGCGCCAAGGGCAAGCGCCTGCTGTTCACCAACGACAACCTGCAGGTGATCGATGGCCCGTTCGTGGAGTCGAAGGAGCTCATCGGCGGCTTCGCGGTCATGGAGCTGCCGGGGATGCAGGAAGTGATCGAGCTGTGCCGGCGCTACGCGGAGATCCTCGGCGGCACGCTCGAGATCGATCTTCGTGTCGTCGACCCAGACGAGGAAGCACTCTAGACGAATCGAGCAGGATTCGCGTCAATGGCGGCCCTGTGCACACGACGACATGGCCGTTCGACTCAGCCACCTTCGGTTGGCGCACGATCGCCGTGCCGGTGCCGCTCAGCGAAGTCGTGGATGGCGCGAACACCATCAGCTTCACTTCCGTGGATGAAACGGTGATCTCGAACGTGAACGTGATCCTGATCGCCGGCAGCCCGGTACCCTAGGGACGCGCTCAAGGCGCTGGCGGAATCGGTGGCCTGCCGGCAAGCAGCCAGGACCACATGAGGCCGCCCAGCGCGGCGTTCGCTCCCACGATATGGCAGCGCGAGCGGGAGTCGCGAGACTTACGTCTCAGACGTCACTGCGTGCCGCTACCGCACGTAATGTTGTCGAAGGTCCCTTTCGGACATGGACAGCAGCTCGACGAAAGGATCGGTCCTCCGCACTCCGCCACGCAATTGACCGCGCGGAAGCACTCCGGGATGTCGCAGCGCGCCCTCTGACAACCGCAGCCGCAGGAGTCAGTGAACGGCGTCGTGCCGGTTGGACAGGCGTACAGAATTACCCGGCACTGCGCGGGGTCCTTGCTCACGTACGTCTTGGTCGGATCGTCGTACGTGCACTTGCCTGCGTCCGGCGGACAGGCCCTGAGCGTGCAGCGCCACAGGCCGTTGCTACAGGAGCAGTTGTTGCAACCGTCGAAACAGGTCGTGTCGGAAGTCATGTTGCAACCCGGAAGGGGTCGACACGAAGCGCCGCCGCCGTCTTTGATGACCCCTGCGTCTCGGGCAGGAGCACCAGCCGCGCCACCGGTGCCTGGTGGCACGTCCACTGCGCCACACGCGACCATGCTGAGCAGCGCGAAGCTCGTCATTCCAATAAGGGCTGTTCTGATTGCGACCATGACTGTTCCCTCTTGTCGTCTTTGGTTCGCCGGCACCCTGCCACCAGGGTGCCCGAATCGCAATGCGGGCAGAGCGCATTGGGGCCTGTCCCTGAATTCCTTCCGGCCCGTGAACGTGCCCGTGAATCTGGGTACTTGCGCCGCGAACCATTCGGCAACTGGCGCGCTGGTTTGCGGGTGACCGTCTTGATACGCTCGCGGAGGGCCGTGAACGCTGGGTGATCCGCTATCCGCGCCGTGATGTACGAAACGAGTCGCTATTCCTGGCTGATTGTTCGTCTTGCGTTGCCGCTGGTCGGTGCTGCATGCGCCGTTCCGACTCTGCGACCCGAGGATGCCGCGGCTCCGCGTGATTTCTACGAGGAACTCAGGCAGAGTGAGCGATCGACTCCATGTACACGGCAAATTCGAATCTTCGAGCCGGACGTAGCGGTTCCCGAGCACGAGGTGCTGAGCAACTTGTCCGTTACCTGCAGCCCCGGAGCTATCGGCCTATGCGAACACCGGCTCAAGGCGCGAGCGTGTGAGCTCGAGGCTGACGCGCTCATTCTGGAGAGAAGCGGCGCTCCCGGCCCGGTTCCCGCCGGCGCGTCGTCACAGTCCCTAGTAAGTCGAAGTGGGCAGGCGATTCGCTGGCGGTGAGCGGTTCCGTCGGTTCAGTTCTCGAAGAAGAAATGCCGGCCGAGCGCCGGGCGTCCTCCGTAACCGGATTGTTTGGCCTCGGTTTGGCTGAAGAAGCTCACCTCGCTGGCTGATTCGCGAGCTGACATCACGAGGGCTCTCCTGGTTTGCTTTCGGACAGAATGACCAGGCCGAACAAATGGCTCACCGTCTCGCCGTCGGAGGCGACGGGAAGAAACAGGCGCTCGAACTCGAAGGGGGGGCTGTTGCCGAATGCGTGCCGAGCATACTCGTAGCTCGGAGCGCGCGAGCGCAGCGCGCGCCGATAGCAGGCGTCGATGTGACCCACGAGATCGGACCGACGCAGCAAGAGCTCGCCGAGCGCCGCGCTATTGAGCGCGTCAGCGAGCTTTGCCCCGAGGCGTGCCAAACGGAATGTCGGCGGCTGGGTCGTGCCGTCCACTTCGAGCACGATGCAGCGATCGGTGTGTCCAATCAGCGCAGCGTCCATGCAAGCCGGCGTGGGCAAGCCGCCCATGTCACGGCCCAGGCTCCATGCTTCCAGTACCTTGACTAGCCACGGCGTGCGAACACTGCGTTCTAGCTCACGCACGACCGAGTGCTCCGGCGGACAAGGCCGGTCTTGCTTGGCCAACGCCCGCGGCAGAAAGAGCTCCACGCGCGTGCCGCGGCCAGCAGCGCTGTCGATTCGCAACCCGCCGCCAGCGTTCTGAACGAACGATTGGACCATCGCGAGGCCCAGGCCCGTTCCGCCTGCGGCTTCCCGTGTCGTGAAGAACGCGTCGGTCGCGCGCGCGAGCACGTCAGGGGTCATACCGCAGCCGGTATCCTCGACCACGATGACCACGTAGTCGCCCGGCGCGAGTCCGGGTGGAAGCGGCGCATCCGCGGTACGGTTGTGCACCGAGACGCGCAACGATCCGCGCCCATTCGCGATGGCATCGCGCGCGTTCGCGCTGAGATTGATCAAAGCCGCCTCGAGGTGTTGCCGCTCGAGCCGGATCGACCAAGCAGCGGGATCGACATCGAAGCTGCAGGGGATGTCTCTCGCGGCGCGACGAATGAGTCCGCGACAGTGCGTTACGACCTCTGAGGTTTGCACCACCGCGTGGCGCGCTTTTTCTTCGCGTGCGAGCGCCAGAAGATCGCGGCTCAATGCGGCTGCGTGATTACCCGCCTGCACGATAGCCTGCGCCGACTCCTCCAAATCGGACCCTCGAAGCCCCTCCAGCAGCTCGCTGGACTCACCCAACACCACGGTCAGGGAGTTGCGGATATCATGCACGGTCCCCGCCACGACATGGCTCACGGCCTCGGCGCGCTGCAGCGCTTCCGACAAGCGACGAAGCTTCTCTTCTAGCGCGGCATTTTGCGCGTTGAGTCGTTCGATCTCGGCTCGCGTTGTCGCGGTGCCGATATACGAAGCCGTGATCGCGTTCGAGTCCATAGACATGCCGAGTCCTCTCGGGTCCCCCTGCGTTCATGTCCCTCGCTGGCCGGGGAGCTTTGCCCCGTCGCGGCTTGGTGCACTTTGAAAGCCTAGCACCGGCATGCGGCATTGCGTCAAGCGCGAACAGGACTTCTGCGAGGGCTATAGAACCGCAGTTTATGGCTAGAGGCGCGAATTGGTTCAACAGTTCCGAGACGCCGCCGTCGAAACGCAGGTTTGCGCCGTCGCTGTATCGGCAGGTTCGCTCACGATCAGGATTTTGCCGGCCCTGGTCGAAGAGCGTTGGTCACGGCAAGGTCACACAGCGATCACGCGCTCGGCCTCTCACTTCGTGATTCAGTGGGCCCGTCTGGTGAGGGGCGCGAATGGCCGCGGATCATGCGGGCAACGCGCGTCGATGAAACGCATGAAGCGCACCGACGAGAACGGAGGGCCAATGACATTCAAACCTGCACTACTCGGTCTATCAGTCGGTTTTTCGAGGTGGCGTCGCCACTCGTTTCGCGTTCCACGCACCGTTGGCGTCGCCCTGGTTGCGATCGGGACGCTGATGGGCGCGGTCAACTGCTCGATCCGGGGAGGCGACATCTGGATCGGTGACTACACTGAAAGGATCGGCGAATTTGCCCCGTACTCGGGCGGCCTGCTCGTGGTTCTGTTTCGTTCGGACGTGCGCGGGCTCGGGGTCTCCCAGATCTTGCTCGACTACTACAAGGGCCTGCGTCGCACGGGCCAGTCGATCGAAACAGCCTCGAAGAATACGCTGAAGTTCATACGCCGCTACTGTGCTGAAGGTGATGGCATCTACGCGGACCGCTGCATCAGCGCGACAGCCGCCGACGAATGGGACGACTTCCGGCAGGCGCTGGTGGACATCGATGCCAGGCCAGGTGCATGCCTGGCCATCACTATTCGGAGCGGCGAGAACTGGACCTTTCGCGATAGAAGCGACGAGAACTGCACAGCGGACAGCTCGTGGTGAACGCAACGCACTCCTGGTTCGATTGGCCCCACCGTTCGCCCATGGCGCTCCGCGTTCTGGTGCGCTACCGCCCGCGCCTCGACGCTCAGTCGCGCCCGTTCCCGTGGTGCCCCCCCCAACAAGTCAGTGCACGACCCCGGGTTGCGCTAACCTTCCGCGCCGTACTTTTATCGCCCAGAGCACGTTGTTCAGCGAACTCGAAAACAGCCGCCCTACGCCTCAGGGCTCGGAACCTCCGGCCGTTCGCTTTCGAGCGCTCACGAGCGCCTTCCACGAAGCCGAGTGGCTGCTCACCGGGGCCATCGCTGTCGAGCGGGCACTCAGCCTCGAGGCTCTGAGCGAGCTGAACCGTCGCGAAGCGGCGTGTCCGTCGCTCGAGAGCTGGCTCGATGCTCAGGTAGAGGCCGGAGCTCTGGTGCAGCTCGGGCGCACACAGCCGGGTTCGCCGGCGCGCGCGCGCGACGCCGTTTTCGCGCTCGATCCGACTTTCGAAGAGCTCGCGGTTCGCGCGCTCGCCGAGCGTGACGAGCTCGGGGCCGTCGTTGCCGTGACGCGTGCCGTGCTCGGGGGGCGCTCGGTGGCGGACATCACCCGGCCGCTCGCGATCGGTGATTGGCCTGGCTTCGTGCGGGCGTATGCGCGCAAGCGCCTGCCGCACCCCATGGGGGAGCGCAGCCGCGCCGAGTGGCTGCGCCGCTCGCTCTGTGAGCCGTTCGATGCCGCTTGGCTGATCCGGACCTGGAAGGAAAAGAGCTTCGAGGTGGGGCTCCGAGCGC
>DATHEN010000623.1:0-11935 GCA_035318565.1 Polyangiaceae bacterium | reverse complement strand
CCTGCTCGATCCGCGTTTGATTGGCAAACCCGTCGTCGTCGGCGGACTCCCCGGGCAACGCGGCGTCGTCACCGCGGCAAGCTACGAGGTGCGCGCCTTCGGCGTGCGCTCGGGCATGTCGCTCACGCGCGCTGTCGAGCTCGCGCCGCATGCCGTGTACCTTCCCACGCGCCACGGCGTGTACGGCGTGTACGCCAAACGCTTTCGTGAGATCGCCGAGACGTACACTCCGGATTCACAAGTCGCGAGCATCGACGAGATGTTCCTCGACTTCTCGGGGTGCGAGAGCCTGTACCGGCGCGACGAAGACGCAACGCCGGACGCGACCATCGAGCGAGTGGTACGCGGCCTCACCGGCGAAATTCAGAAGCGCATCGGCTTGCCAGCGAGCTGCGGGATCGCGACGAGCCGCTCCGTTGCGAAGGTAGCGAGCGGCCTCGCAAAGCCTCGAGGCGTGCTGCTCGTACCTGCCGGAGCAGAGGCCGCGTTCCTGGGTCCGCTTCCCGTGCGCAAGTTTCCCGGCATAGGACCCGTAGCCGAGCAGAAACTGCACGCGCTCGGTCTCCAGACTCTGGCAGAAGTAGCTGCAGCACCCGCGAGCGTTCTACGACGCGTGTTCGGCGCGTGGACCGATTCGATTCAGCGCGGCTGCCGCGGCCAAGGCGTTCACGAGCTCGGGCGCGAACGCCCCGCGTTTCAGGAGCACGACCCCGAGGGCTGCGCAGTCGGCACGATCTCGAACGAGCGCACGTTTCGCGAAGACGTGCGTGATCCGGCCTGCATCGAAGGCATGTTGTGCTCGCTCTGCGAGCGCGTGTGCTGGCGAGCGCGCAAGCGCGGCATCAAAGCGCGCACCGTCACGCTCAAGCTGCGTTACGCCGATTTCCAGACGCTGACGCGCTCCCGCACCATGAAAACCCCGACGTGTTCGGAGCTCGAGCTCTACCCCGTAGTTCGCGATCTGTTCGTCCGCACGCGCAGCCGCCGGCTCGCGATTCGCCTGCTCGGCATCGCACTTTCGAATCTCGCACGCTACGACGAGCAGCTTCCCTTGTTTTACGACGGCGCGCTGCACCGCGCCGTCGATGATATTCGCGAGCTCTACGGCTACGACGCCGTGAGCCTCGCCACCGGCCACACGCGCCGCGGTCGTTGAACGCCGAGGCCCCTCGCCACCCTGGGCACGCGGCATCCCGGCGAGCATCATTCCCGCGGCATCGAGTGTCAGCGACGGGCCAGGTGGCGCTCGCGGACCTGGGCTACGCCGAAATTCAGCGCGTCACGCCCGTGGCCTGAGCGCAAAGCTGACAAAGCGCCCGCCATGCTGGAGCGTTGCACCACGCCGTTGGCATGCCTCGAAGCGCTGCTCGTTTGCTGGAGCTCACTCGATCAGCTAAGAGTGCCGTCATGGGGATCTTTGCGTCGGAGCGCCTGGTCGTTCTCAGCCTTTCGACGGTCCTCGCTCTGGCGTGCTCCAACAGTGACTTCTCCTCCGGGAAGGACGCGGGCAACGGCCCGAACGACGCTGCGGGGAGCGACCGAACGGACTCCGGCAACCTGCAAAGCGACGCGTCCGATTCCGGCGGACTGGAGGCGGGCGAAACGGACGCCGGGCGCGAGGCTGCTGCGCCCGTCCGACTCAATCTGGAGATTGAGAACGACGCGGACGACGCGACTTGGATCGGCGGCGCGGACGAACGCCTGGCTTACGGCGAAGGAAACCGGTTCATCGAAGTGGGCGCTGACAGCGAGTTCGGCCGCGCAGGGCTACGTTTCAAGTTGCCCATCGCGAAGGGGTCCACGATTCACTCCGCGACGTTACGCGTGCGCCGCGTCGACGGAACTGCGCAGCAGGACGAAACCATGTTGGTGCAGGTCTGGGATACGGCTAACCTTGAGCCGTTCTCCGAGGACCACGCGCACCTGCCACGGGACCACGCGCCCGCTGGGCTGTGGCCGTCCCTCGTGAACGGCTTTCTCGCCGGGACCAACGGTTCTATCCTCGAAAGTCCCGATTTGACGACACTCGTTCAACATCTGGTCGACAGACCGGATTGGGAGATGGACGGCGCAATCGGTTTTCAGCTGGCACCCGACACGGTGCAAACGTGGCTCGCGCTCGCGGACAGCTCGGGCGGAGAGAGCGCCTCGCTTCAGGTTTCGTTCACCCCAGCAGACTGACCGCGCGGCCCGTGGCCGTATTTTTCACCGATCGTCGATTCGCTCGCTTCGAGGGTGCCGCCCCAGCGTCCGCCTCGTTAGCCAGGAAAACCCGCAGAGCACCTCTCCGTTGACAGACGCGCGGTCGCCTGCCACATTCCGCGCCAACTGGCCCCCTCGTGCGGCCTAGGAGAGGTGACCGAGCGGCCGAAGGTGCATGATTGGAAATCATGTGTACCCGCAAGGGTACCGCGGGTTCGAATCCCGCCCTCTCCGCTCTGTCTGCCCCAACTACTTCCTGACGCGCAGGGATCGATGCCCTGGCCCGTCTCAGCCGGAAGGGGTCCGCACGATTGCGATTTGCGAGCGCGCGACTGCACTCTGCGGCTCCAAAACCCAGGCGCGCCGACGCTGCAAGCTGGCTCAGCGCGTTTTTCACAGACGGTAGCAATCCCCTCCACACGCTTCCTTCAGATCGTCGACTGTCACCTCACCTGGCTGCCGCAGAGCACCTTCTCAGCGAAGTGATTCGGCGTTTTGTCACGCGTCAAAACGCCGTTTCCATCAGCTACTCCCGCCGCGCCGTGATGTGCTGACGGATGACCGAAAGCACCGCGGACAAATCGCGCAGGACGAGCGACTCCTGTACCCGCAGCACCGTATAGCCCCGCCGCTGCAGCCAGCGGTCCCGGCGCTCATCCGCACGCGCACGCAACCGCTGGTGGTACCCGCCGTCAACTTCAACCACGAGCCCAACTTCACTGGCGAAGAAGTCCGCGATGTAGCGGCCTAGCGCCACCTGCCGCCGGAACTGCACGCCCAAGCGACACCCGCGAATCGCCTGCCACACCACCTGCTCCGATGACGTGGGCTGGTGCCGCATCTCGCGGGCTCGCTCAGTGAGTACTGCCTCACGGTGTGACGAGTTTGGAAAGCGATGATTGCGCATGTGTGCTCCTCTGCCCGGCGTGCGGCCGGGCGCAGCTACCCAGGCGCAGGATCTGTGATGCGCGCCAGCCGTCGTCTGCTCACAGCGACGCGCGCGGCACAGAGCGTGCGCCAGCGCGAAGCCCGGCCGCATGCCGGGCGGAGGAGAAGCGACGCAATCGAGCTCAGCGCTCGTCCGTCGCCGTCACGACCGTGAGGCTTGCAGCGGCGGGTAGCGCGAGCACTGTCGGAGCGCTACCAGCTGGCGTTGGGCACGCCACGACTACCTCCTCCACCCGCGCGCAGCCCGAAGGGCGAGCACGGGTTTGGAGGAGGTCGGCGAGCGCAGCGAGACGGGTGGAGGCAACCCGAGAGCGGCCGAAGGTGCATGATTGGAAATCATGTGTACCCGCAAGGGTACCGCGGGTTCGAATCCCGCCCTCTCCGCTCTGTCTGCCCCAACTCGCGCCTCACTTCCTGACGCGCACGGATCGATGCCCTGGCCCGTCTCAGCCGGAAGGGGTCCGCACGATTGCGATTTGCGAGCGCGCGACTGCACTCTGCGGCTCCAAAACCCAGGCGCGCCGACGCTGCAAGCTGGCTCAGTCGCGTTTTCACAGACCGTAGCAATCCCCCCCCACATGCTTCCTTCAGATCGTCGACTGTCACCTCACCTGGCTGCCGCAGAGCACCTTCTCAGCGAAGTGATTCGGCGTTTTGTCACCCGTCAAAACGCCGTTGCCTCCATTGCCCGCGCAAGTGTCGCCCTGTGCTGGCGGATGCGCGAGAGCACCGCGGCCAAATCGCGCACGACGAGCGACCCCCTTCGGACGTCAGTCACAGCGAGCAAGGCATCAACAGCTGGCGTTGGGCGCGCCACGTCTACTCCTCCACCCGCGCGCAGCCCGAAGGGCGAGCACGGGTTTGGAGGAGGTCGGCGAGCGCAGCGAGACGGGTGGAGGCAGCCCGAGAGGCCGAAGGTGCATGATTCGACGGGCAGCGTCTACTTTTACACGGGTTTCAGCGGCAGCTACCTCGCTTCTGGATCCGGTGCGTGGACGAGCATGAGCGATCGCAATGCCAAGAAGAACATCGTGCCGGGCGGCCTTGCGCCTCCAGCGCCTCGACTCTCAGTCGTCAACGCGGACGGTGGGTGCGCGTGCGCGCCGGTCAAGCCCGCGGCCTTTTAGCAACGCAGCTCCGCAATCGCGCACAGTGTAGCCGCAACGCTGCAGCAGTACGGAAGGCTCAGCATCGCGGCGCTCAGTACCGCGTACTTTGGGCGCGCAACGCTCTCTCCGCTCCCAGCACGAACCAGAGCGAGCCCTCTCGATCGAAAAACATTTGATCAGCGCTGTGGCTCAGGGTTGGACTGAAAATGTCGTAGCGCCCCAGTTCGTAAATATAGCTGCGGCTTGCTAGCAGGCCGCAAGCGCCGTCGAGAGCATAGGCATTCTCGACCGCGCCATACGGAATCTGCGACCGCCCTGGCAGCGTGTATATCACCCGTTTCAGCTCCGCTGTGTCGAACACTTTGTTCTTCACGAACACGAGCCTGCGGCGCTCGTCCAGCAAAACCGGAGTGTCCAGCGGGTCGCGTTGGAAGTTCTCGGAGGCGGTGACCGCGGTTTCGTCCAGCACCGAGAACGTCGCGGAGCTCACGCGTTTGACCGCCGTGTTCAAATTGCCCGCGTTCCAGCCATTCTGGTGCCAGTAGTAGAACTCGTTTCCCGCGTTCGTCAGGGTGAGTCCACCCACCCCCGCTACTTGGGCCGTTCGGTCGACGGCTCTGGGCGCGGCACCATCCGAGCTATCGAGCCCCTCCAACGAGAACAATCCGGGTACCCCGGCGCCATCGGCAATGTAGACACGACCAGCGCCGCAAAAGATTTTCAAACGTGTTTCGGCCGGATATGGGTCAGTCCCTGCCCACGTGATCTGGCGCCTCAAAGACAAGTCCGACAGCGAATGCTGGCTGATGAGCGAGCTTCCTTTGTTGACGACGAACACGCTGCCACGCGTGCGATCCACGCAAATGTCCGCCGGCGTTTGCACGACGGGCGAGTACACGACTGCACCAGTGCTCAGCGATATCTTTGCGAGCCTGCGATTCAAGCTATCGACGCCGTACACCATGTGCTCCACGGGATCGTACGCGGCGCGCGTGACCGGACCCGTCAACGCGATGTTGCGACTGCTGACATGCGATGGATCCGGAGCTCCGGTAGCATTGTAGTTGATCACACCTCGAATACCCGGTGTCGCGTTTTCGCAGCGGAACTCGAACGTTGCCGAAACACGCGTGACGCCCGACGTCGGATCCGTGTCGAGCTCTTCGATGCTGAAGCGCCCCGAGCCAGTGCAGCCGCGCCCATTGCCGCGGATGGCGAGCGCTGGGTACCCGGCTGAGTTGAACGGATAGCCCTGCGCGGGATCATACAGCCCCGGACGCATAGCGGAGCCGGCTCTCACCGCAAAGTCGACTGTCCATTCTTCGCCGGCTGGCGTCAGCAGTCGCAACGTGATGAGCCCCACGTTGCCTCCGCTGACCACCACGCTGTTGCTCCCGGATGCACTATAAGAGCCGCCATCGCCGATCCAGTCGCCCGAGTCGCTGCGTAGACAGAAGCCAGTTGGGAAGGGCGCAGAGCACGGAGGCGTCAAGCGGCGCACGGCAGCGGGGCGCGTCGAGTTCTTGATATGCAGAGACTGGCTGCATCGGTCCCCCCGGCGTCTTCCCCGCTGGCATCGCCAGCATCCTCCGACGCACGCGAATCTTCGAACGGGTTTGCGTCAAAGACGTCGGCATCGCCGCCATCAGCAGACCATGACGCATCGACGGCGGCACTAGCATCGCCGCCGTCGTTCGCTTCGCCATTCGAAGCATCGTTCACGAAATGATCGGCGGATGAATCGCTGCCGGCGTCACGTTCGCGGTTCCGCGGTGAGTCTTCCGAAGACTCGTTTCCACAACCGTAGAACAGCAACAACATGAAACTTACGAAGTACGCACGACGACGCCCCATGCGCCCAACATACCAGTAGACCTGGCGCGTAGCCACCGAAGCCGTCGGCATTCGAATCAGCGAAGTGCACTGTCCAGCACTGCGGGTGTGCAGCCGTGGAGCACCGCAAACCGCTGCACACGATCGAACCCATGGTGCTCCCGCTCAGATGCTCTTGGAGGTACGGATGGGCGAGCTACAGAGTTTGCGTTGCACACGGCAAGGGAATGCAGCGCGGTCCACTGCCGCTCTCGGCACACGCGTAGCAAGCTTCGCAGCACGTGGAGCCGCATACCTCGCGACGATCGCTGCATGGGGCAGCGTCGCTCAGCGTAGCGCCATCCTCGGGTGCTGCTGAATCCCGCGCTCCGGTTCCCCCGTTCGAGACGCCGGCAACGGCTCCATCGCCTTCGTTGCCGCGGTCGGCATTGGCATCGGAAGCAGTACGCGCATCCGGGAGCTCGTGATCCTCGTTCGAGTCCGAGCCGCAGCCGGCGCTGGCCAGCAACGCAATGCAGAAGACGCCTTCCCCAAACTGGGAGATGACGAGCTGTTCGGTAGAGCGGCGTTCCGAGCCGCAAGACGGCTATTCGGGGATCGGTGGCTGGCCGGCGAGCACCCACGAGTAAAACAGGGCGCCGAGCTTCTGGACCTCCTCGACGGTGTAGCCTGCAGCGGTGGCGTGATTCGCCAGGGCCGCGTAGTCGTAGCGAGCATACGTGGTGGTGTGCGCTATCGTGCCTACGAGCGGCAGCTTCACGGCGCCGGCGTAGTTGGTGTTGCGTAGAGACCAGAGGGTGACGAGCGCTCCCACGTGCTGCAACTGCCCACTCGTGTAGCCGGTGGCGCTCAGCCCTTGCTGGAGCAGGTCCGCCCACTTGGGCTCGTAGTGGGAGGTGATGGAGATCTGCTCGGCGGTGGAAAACTCGACCGGGAGGCGCACTGCCGTGGCACCCAGCCGGTACGGATCCGCGACGACGAGAGCACAGCCGGTCTGCTCGGGGCAGCCGAACGCCTGGTTGTCGTTCCAGCCCCAGACGCGCCAGGTCTCCAGCAGCTGGGGCGTGTATTCGAAGGCGCCCTCCGCGTCCGTCATCAGCGTGATGATGGGTCGGCACACGTCGTAGCCTGCGCCGTGGCACTGATAGATTCCGATCAAGCTATTTACTTGGAAGCCGGTCGCCTCCACCCGCACGTTCACCTGGTCCACGAGCGGCCCCGGCGCATGCATCGTCACGGAGCCGCGCGGCGAAGACGACCGTTCTACCGTGATCGGAGTGTCGCGGAATAGGCCCGGGTTGCGGCTGTCCGCGGCGCGCACGTAGCAAGCGCCTGGGATCCCACAGTCGATCAGGCTGAGCTCGGTTGGCCAGCTACCAGGCACCGTTATGTCTCTCGCGAAAGCGCCCTGAGCATCCGCGAAGACACGTGTCGGCTGGAAACAGTCTTGGCTGGGAGCCAAGGGCTGGGAATGCTTCGCACACACGCTGACGACCACGGTGCTGTACGAGCCCCACCCTGCACCGCTCGCCTGGATCTCGCTGCCTTCGGGTACGATCTCTGACGCGAGCTGAAAGGTGCCTAGCCGCGGCTCGCCGAGCGCGTGGAACGTGATCGGTGGCGTTTGCACGGGATCCTGCTCTCCACCCGGAAACACGTTGAAGTTGCACGCTGCGTTGCCGGTACAGGAGAACGGTTCTGCTTCCGGTGGATCGATGACGTACTGGATCGGCACGTCCGCGCCGAAGGTGCCCTCGGACGAGACGATCACCACTCCTGGCGTCACGTCGGAGAGGAATTCGCAGTCTTTGAAGTATTCGCTGCGTGTGGTGCGGCACTGAGCGAAACCGACCTGAGAGCCCGGTCTGAAGTTCTGTCCCGTGATCGTCACCGTTTGAGCGTCGTACAGACCCGTTGCCGGTGACACGCTGACCACGGGTGGCGGCGGAGGCTCTACATAGCGGAACGCGAGCGGAGCCAGACGCTGATCGCCATAGTCCGCCGTATCTAGCGTGCCGAGCACGCAGGCGCCCGGCGCGTCACAGCGCACGAAGCGTCCACCGTACGTCGTGAACTCGTAGAGCACTTCGACCTGCGTCGTAAAGTTGCCGCTCGCGTCCGCGCTGTTCTGACTGCCGAGCGCGAGCGGACGGCAAGCATTCACCACGCTCAGGAAGTCCGTCCCGACGTTCGAGGCGCACTGGCCAACGAGCAGGCTGGTGGCCGGCGCATAGCCGCTCACGGAAATCGTCACGCTTTGACCGCTCACGAGGTCTTCGTCCGGCGTGACTTGGATGTTCTCGCCTGGCGCGAGAGCGGCGCCGCTCGTTTCGTGACCGTTCGACTCCGCGCTGCTGCAGGCGGAGAGAGAGAGCGAGAGCGCGAGGAGGCAAGACAACTTCGAAGTTCGCATGGTTCGGCTAGCGCCTGTGGCAAGTTCGATGCCCGTTACACGGCACGGAAAACAAGCGTGAATCCGCTCTCTTTTGCGGCTAGTCCGTAGCTTTTGCGCTGTGCGCACCCGTTCGCGAACGGTTCCCGCACCTCGCTTGCTTAGAGGGTCGGTGGCTGCCCTGCGACCCATGAGCACGACGAGGCTGCGAGGCCACATCGGAAGGTGCACGTAATCCGACCAGCTGTAGGTCGTCGTGCGAACAATGCTAACGCGTTCGGCAACTGCGCCGACACGTTGCAGCTGGCCTGCGCTGTAGCCCGTCGCGGTCATGCGGGGACCTGAAGCAATGTCTCAACGGCAATCTCCCCCGTGCCTGCGGGGGCGCCAAAGTGAGGACCGCCATGGAGGCCGTGCAGGAGTGCGGTGCGAACAAGAGCGCTCGGCACGTTCATGGCGTTTCTTCTCGATGTGCTCCTCGCCGAACACCTTGCGCGCACTCTGCGCATTATGGAGCGACTCCGCGTTTTCTTCAGTCAAGTACGGCGCGAGCAGGAACAATCCTGTCAGATGAACGCCGCCATTCTGGAGCTCATCGAGCACCCGGGGCAGCCGTCGTGCAAGGCGCACCACCCGCACGCGTTTGGATGCTTCGTCTTCGCTATATCCGAGACGCTCGATGCAGAAGCTGCGCAGCGACGAACACGCTTGCTCGAGGTACAAGCGGCGCCGGTCGATCTCTGCGAGGTACGCGATGACCTCGACGAGCATGGCGCGCTCGCGCGTCAACAGCGCGGGAAGCGTTGCGAGAAGATCTGAATCGGGCATGGAAGACGGCATTTCCATACATTTTGCATAACATGCGTTTTTGTGAGACCGAGAGGGACGCGCAGCGCGCGCGTCGAGGTGCACGACACGATTCGAATCGTTCCATTCACTGATCGCTCGCGAGCGCGCGACGTCGTGAGCGCACGGGGCAACTTCACGCGGGCTCGCAAAATCGAGCAGCGGCCGCCGCCGAACCGTCAAATAGATTCGTCGCTGCGATGCATTTTGATCCCGCTGCCGTTCCTGCGTGCACAGTGTTGGAACCACCTGGTGAGCGCGCCACCAACCCCAGTGGCGCGCCGGCAGCCCGCTCTCGATCTTGGCAGCGGCAGCGCTTTCCGGATGCATCTCGGGCGGACTCCTCGCCGCGCATCTGCCCTTGCTCGAGGCGTCGAACAGTGCGGTGGGCATGCTTTGGCTGCCGGCGGAAGTTCCGCCGCAGAATTCAAGAGCACGCTGCAGAGTTCAGTCGTTGTTCAATAGGCCCTCAGCCACGTCGAGGTCCAGCTGCCAAAAGCACGTTCACGTTCACGTCTGAGCATTCATCACAAGTCCCGCCGCCGCCCTGGGACGGAAGGTTGATACTTCGCGCGGCTTGATTTTGGAGGTTAGCGCGGGGCGACGCGCACGGCAGTGGGCCGGAGTCGCCAAACGTTGCTCGGTGTCGAGGGGGACTACCGGCATCTCCGGGCTTCACGGCGCGAAGGTCCTTGCTGGCCCGCGGGGGGGTCGTGCTGTCCGGACGATCGCGCACGAAATGCCGGTTTTCCGTTATTGATCGTCTGAAATGAGCGAACCCCCCGGGCGGGCAACCGACGCTGCCTCAGCGGTCCAGCCCTCGATACATCATCCCGCTTTGCGGCACGGCAGTCACGTTTTCACCCAACTCTCGTGGCAAACCTGTCGCCAACGCGACTTATCCTTCCGAGTGAGGCCAAGCGTCTCAAGGTCGCGTCGAACGCTTCTCGATCTCGACACATCCGCTGTCCAGTACAGGGTCCCCAACACTGCGGCGCACGGATACCCGTTGGCTCCAGGGGCCATTTTGCGATCGGAAGCACGCGTGCGCTCCAGAACGTGCTGATGACATCCATACACCACGGGCGGGACGTCACCTGAATCACGCTTCCGAATCCCATTGCTTCGAAAAAATGCCCATACCACACGGCTGCTGCGCGTACGTCTTCGACTGGCAAGTGGCTGTACGGCACCCAGCACATGGGTCCGCAGTAGAATTGCCAGGGCAGGCCCGCGAGGCCCCGCAGAGTGCGGCGGCCAGAGCAAATGTACCGCGGGTTCGAATCCCGCCCTCTCCGCTCTGGCCTGCCCCAACTCGCAGGTGCTCGTCGCTTCGCTCCTGCGCGCCTGCTCTGCGCAGAAATTGCGCACGCGCTCGGCGGGCATGGCCACCCTGCCACGTTGACGAACGGACGGAGCAGCCTGAACTTCGAGTGGTCGGTCTACTTACTTTGGCAACACAACTTCTGCTCGGGTTCCGCATTGCGGCCCGCCATTCGTCCCGATGACGCGCTTAGGATTAGCGGCGACTTCGCTGGCTTTGGTTGGGATATTTCTGGTTTTGGGCTGCGGCTCGCAAGACGACGCATCGTCTACGACTCGCGATGCTGCGCAAGACACAGGGGAAGCGTTCGATGCTGCGGACGCTTCCGTGACGGACTCGGCCAGCGGTGCAACGGATTCAGGCGCTGCAGATGTGCTGGTGGAGGACTCGGCTGTTCCTGACGCTGGAGTCCCCTCGCCGTTCGACGCTGGGTTCGATGCGCAGGTTCAGGATGCTGGGACCGGCGCCGCTCCGGGCGACGCGGACGCCGACGCTTGCAGCAGTTGCCAGGAGCCGAAATTCCAGTTCGAGATGGGGTACTACTTTGGCTGCGCGTGGCGCAGCGCGGGCGCGGCGAAGTGCTGGGGGAGCAATGCGTTTGGTCAGCTCGGACTCGGTACTGCGTCCGATCCGAAGGCCGCGGCCAATCCGGTGACTCCGAGCTGGCCGGCCATTTCGCTGGCAAGCAACGCGCGCGTGGATTCGCTCGTGGCCGGTTCATTTCACGCCTGCGCGATCCTCAGCGACGGCTCGGTTCGCTGCTGGGGCAGCAACTCGTATGGCCAACTCGGTTACGGGGACACGAGGACGCGGGGGTTGAACGCCGACGAGCTGGGTGCCGCGCTGCCCAAAGTTCAGCTCGGGACGGGCAGAACGGCGCGCAAGATCGCGGCGGGCAATGGCCATAGTTGCGCTCTGCTCGATGACGGTTCGGTCAAGTGCTGGGGACGCAACCATGCCGGCCAGCTTGGAATCGGCACGGGTGACAATCGCGGTGACGAAGCGAACGAGATGGGCGACACGCTGCCGCGCGTCGAGCTCGGCACGGGCAGAACGGCACGCGCCATCTACGCCGGAAGCTTCCACACCTGTGCGCTCCTCGACAACGCGACAGTGAAGTGCTGGGGACACAACCAGCACGGCCAGCTCGGTCTCGGAGACGTCGAGAATCGCGGAGACAGCGCTGGCGAGCTGGGAAATGCGCTGCCGGAGGTGAAGCTCGGTGGCGGCTCCGTGGTTTCGATTTACGCAGGCGGCTACAGCAGCTGCGCGTTCATTGCG